>JANQJX010000099.1 GCA_028281425.1 Simkania sp. | reverse complement strand
ATGAAACCGAAGCAAACCCATCACGAACAAGGCCGTTTATTCGATCAACGACTCTCCCATCAACTTAACCCCAAACAGGAACTCATTCAGTTGTCAAAGAAAATCAACTGAAAGGCAATAGAAGCGATTGCCGATCTCTATTTTATTTTGGGTGACACAATAAAGCGTTTGCTAAAAGCACGTGAACACCCCATCGCTTTTGGTAGAAATAATGAATCTACTTCGTTTCACCCCTTCACTAAGGTGCATCCATCTTTGCTTAGCGCTTACCTCGTATCTATGTCATTTCTACAAGTCGATGGTGCGGATTGTTGGCAACTTAGGGCATTATGAAATATCAATGAATCGTCAGGGCAAATCAAAGAGCATTTCAAGAACTGAGAAACTTACAACAAACCGCTCCTTTTGCGTAAGGTGAGTTAAAAATTCCTTTCACAAAATCTAAGCAAAAAGGGAGCCCTTTACCAGCAGGCTGTAGGAGGCATGGAACAGAGAATGGCTTCGGGGTTTCCTTTTGATGCGAAACCAAATTGAGTTCCTCGATCGTAAAGGAGGTTAAATTCAACATAATGGGCGCGCATTTGATTTTGCAAAGTTTTATCTTTTTTTGTATAAGGAGCGTGTAGATGTTTATGATAAATAGGCATAATAGATTTTAAGAAAGAGGTGCCAATTGACTTCCACATTGCAAAATCTTTTTCGAAATTGCCACTATTATAATTATCGAAAAAAATCCCTCCGATGCCTCGCTCTTTATTCCAATGGGGAATAAAGAAATAATTTTTGGCATTCTTCATAAACAGAGGATAGAGATTCTGCCCAAAAGGATCTAAGGTGGATTTTGCAATTGCGTGAAAATGATTTTTATCTTCTTCTCGAAAAAATCCCATAGGAGTAAGGTCATAGCCCCCTCCAAACCAAAAACGTTTTTTGGTTTTTATAAAACGCAAATTCATATGAACCGTAGGCATTTTTGGATTTTGCATATGTGTGATGAGGCTGATGCCTGTTGCAAAAAAAGGACCTTCATTTTCATAAATAGGAGTTTTTTTGCCTCGCACGCCCGACCAATTCACTGCAGCTTTTTCAAAAACATCTCCTCTTAGAAGGCGTATTTCTCCTCCCCCTCCTGAGACATGATTCCATAATTTTCTTTCGAAACGTTTGCTTTTTTCTAGCGATTCGAAAGAGACTGTGATGTGATTTTGTAATTTTTTAAGATAAGAGATCATTTTTTCTTCTTTCATACATTCTTTTAAAGTCATAGTGGTTTTAGGGAATTGACATTTTTTTAATGGGACTGACTTGAGCTGCAAATCCATAGACGCTTGAGAGCAAAAGGACATGTGACTTTCTCAAGCTTAAGGAAAACAGATCATTTAGATGATGATTTTCCAGTTCAAGGTAGTCCCTTCATTTACTTTATACAAAAAGGGGGAGATAAAGCTAGTCAAAGATATTGGAAAATTCATCAGCTCGGTTGACCCCCATTTCGCATGCCCTCTCTTTCGAAAAGGCATGCAGACTGTTTATTGGGGATATCGAGAAATAGAACATGCAGATTTTTCTAAGGACCTGCCTTAAACTGAAAAATTGTTCAGATCGATTGAGATTTTTTTCGAAAATTGTGAAAGGTGCAAATTCACATACTCTTGAGAGCAAAAGGAAATGCGACTTATCTTAAGGCCTAAGGAGAAAA
>JANQJX010000072.1 GCA_028281425.1 Simkania sp. | reverse complement strand
TCGCCTTTTTTACTGGCTCGGTTTGCTTTTTCTTTCAAAAGAAAAATTTTATTTCCTTTTTTCCTTTTTTAGCAATTACACAGTTCATTCAACAGACTCATTGGCGATCTTTCTATGGAGATCAAAAACATTATGTACAAGCTTTCAAACAGCGGAAGCTTCTGGGTTGGCATGCCAGGAAGAGATCACCCCGAAACCCTCTAAAGGGGAAGATGCTCATGTTTTCGTTCCTAGGATCAATGAGGCGATAAAAATTCTAGCGCAACAAATGGTCAACTTGGGTTAGGGAGACAACTGATCCCAATCCCCCCTCTCTGCCTACTTTGAGACTACCTTGAGTTGGTTGTTTTGCATAAGGCAACTCAGTAAGTAGGATCCCACTTATAGATTTGTCCATCGATCCTAATGACGCGATACACCCACTCTTCCTTATTTTCACGAAGAAGTCGATCACATCCCATCATAAATCCTTTTAAAAACCCAAAGCGACGCATTGCAAGAAGCATATAGCGAGAGCTTGTCGGACGAAAATGGCTTCGAGGGCCATCAACAGGTGAGAGAATATTTTGATGAAAAAGAATGATTTGTTCCGCAAGCTTAACAGGAAAGCTCTTTTTTCGAGGAAGAGGAGGAATCAAACTTTTTTTAGGAACCATTTTTGCATCTTTCCCCCAAGGCTCTACAAAGCCCCGCTCTGCATATACAAAAGAAAAAATAAAAAAGAAACCCAAGATAAAAACTCTCATTTCAAAATCCATACTTTAACATCAAAACAGGAAAAAGAGCATGACAGTTAAGAATGGGAGAAACAAGTTTTTCATAGATTCTTGCATTATAGAGCTTGGCTGCCTCTCCTGCACCATAAATACCTCCAAAATACCATCCCATTTCAAAACTTGTTGTAATGAGTCCTGCCGCAATTTGATTTTGATGAAAAAAATGGATTGCAGCTGCAATGAAAAGGCCATTGAGCAAAAAAGCGGTGATTGCTGATTGTTTTTGACCCACATAAAGAAATCCAGCACCCGGTATTACCATGTTTAAAAGTTGTGCTCTATTGACTGACTTTTTTTCCCTTTGATACTCATTGATCACTCGAGTCACATCAACTTCTTGGGAATAAAAATTTTGATTTTGCTCTAAAGCTTCTAAATCTCCTTCGATCATCATAGTGGAAAGTTCTAACTTTTTTGCTGTTTCTTCATAATAGAGAGAAAGAGTACGAAGAATCATCTCAGCTTTTTCTCTTTGATCTGTTTGCAAATAACTTTCATAAAGAATCATAAGCAAATCACGATGAACTGGAAATGCAGGAGTGGTCAAGTAAAGCTTTGAACAGTTAAAAACATAGAGAACTTCTTCATACCTCTTGCCTAAGAAATAACAAAGAAGTATTTGATATTGAATTTCCAAGTATCTTCCATTTTTTTCTTCTCCTAATAGATATTCAGCTCTCTTAAAAGTTGTAATGGCTCGATAAAAATCAAGATCGCGAGCAAAAAATTGCCCAAGCAAATACTCTTTTCCCCAAGGTTCAAGTTTTTCTTGATCGGTTAAAGGAGCAAAAGGAGGCGAAAGCTTTTTAAAGAAATTTTCTCTAAGCACATAATTTACTTTCGGTTCTAATTCATCAGAAACCCGATAACAAGACGTAAGAAATATCAGAAAGATCAAAGAGATAAGAGTGCCAAGCGATCTAATAATCATCGGGCGTTTTGACAAGTTCTAGTCCCTCATCATAACTTTCTTCATCATCCGTTTGATGCCTATGAAGATCTTCTTGTCTTTTCGTAATTTTTTTGTATTCCTCAAATGATTTAACAATATGAGGACGGACAAAAATCAGAATACAAGTATTGTTTTTAAGAGTATCATTTTGTTGAAAAGCAGCTCCTACAACAGGGAGTCCTCCCAAACAAGGAATCCCTGTACTAAGGGTCGATTTACTATTATTAATCTGACCGCTTAATACAAGAAAAGAACGGTCAGGAA
Organism: Simkania sp.; assembly: GCA_028281425.1. Classification (GTDB taxonomy): domain Bacteria; phylum Chlamydiota; class Chlamydiia; order Chlamydiales; family Simkaniaceae; genus JANQJX01. Next base: position 14,763 of record JANQJX010000072.1, on the reverse strand, counting down.
GAGTGACCTGGGTTTGAGTTGTCGTTTTATTTGTTGTGATTCCTACTAGACTATCTGAAGAAGTAGAACTCTCATCATCTCTTGAAATAACCTCTGAGATTTCTTCATTAATGTTAAGGGTTATTAAATTATCACCACTGACTTGTGGAGTAATACTCAAACTCACACCCACATCTCGATATTCAAGATTAGAACTTGAAGTAATTGTATTAGATGTGCTTGTGATGATAGATCCCGTATAAGGAACATTTTGTCCCACAAAGAGTGTGGAATTCTTATTATCTTGGGTAATGACCTTTTGATTTAAAGCAACGGTGCTATTAGAATCCCCTTGTATCGCATCGATAAGTGACCCGAGAGCAAAATAACTTTTCCCTTTATGAAGAATGATATCTCCAATCACACCTAAGCTAAATCCGCTTGCAGGATCAAACATGGTCCCAGTTGGAGTTGTAGTCGCGCTAATGCTTGAAAGATTTTTATTAAAACTGGCTAATTCATCTGTAAACGTTTGCGTCGATTGAGGATATGCTCCCACTCCATAAGCAAATTTATCCCGATAGTTTCCTTGGGAGCCCCAACGCAAACCAAAGTTTAAACTATTTGACAAGTTTGTTTCGATCACAAGGACTTCGACAAAAACTTGTGTCAATGGGATATCAATACTTTTAATGAGCTCTCTCAATTTTGCAAGAGTGGCTGGTTTTCCTGTTGTGATAAGAGAATTAGTCACTTCAACCCATTGAAGAGCTTGGATCGATTCCACAAGATCGTGATTCAATTGATCCCCTTTTATACGAGACAACTCTTGCCCAATAAGCTGAAGAGAACTTTGGATTTCAACCCCAGAGTGGTACTGCAACTTATAAATCAAAAAGCTGAGGTCATCAAAATGCTCGATATCTCTTTTTGGCTCTTGAGAAGATCCTTTCTGAGGAGTATCAAAACGCTCAAGAATTTCTAAAACTCTTTGATTGGATGCTTCATCTCCAGAAATAAGAATAGAAGCAGTGCTATCCATCCACTTTAAATTATTAATTACATCAAAAAGATCGGGTTCTTCAATCCCTGAATTCAAGAGATTTTGCTCAAAATCTCTTAAAATCGCAATCAGTTGCTGCCCTGGGATATATTTAGGTGAATAAATAAGAAAACCAGATACGGAGCGAATAGGCTCTTCTTCCTGAGACATTGCTGGAACATCAAATTGAACAATGATTTTTTTGACATGGTCTAAGACAGAAGGGGTTCCCGTAAAGATAATGGCATTTGTCTTTTTGACATAACGCATATTATTCAAAGCATGAATCACTCCAATATCACCAGAGCCTGCACGTTGAAGATCGGCTGCCATTGAGCGTAAATAATTCATCAAAACACCTCCTGAAACATACTTAATCTTATAGATAAAGAAAGAAGTTTTAGCAGGCTGTTTAATATCTGTTTCTTTAAATTGATCTAAGCTGGGAAGAAGCTCTTTCAATTTCTCAATGGATTCAGCTGTTCCCGTAAAAAGAAGGGCTGCATCATGAGAAACAAGCTTCGTACTACTCAAACATCTAATCAAATCAGGATCAGAAAGCCCTGAGCTTTTCATTTGCTTTGCAACTGTTTCCGCATGCTTTTGTAGTTCTTGAGCTGAAATATTTTGGGGTTTATAGACAAAAAATTCAGAAGTTAACATCTCTTTTTTTCCAATGTCAAAAGTTGGAATCATCTCCTGAATTTTTTCAATGGCATCAGGCGTTCCTGTAAAGAGAACCGACTTCCCATACCCCACAATTTTACCCGAACGAAAAGCCAAAATAAGAGCAGAATCAGCAAAATGTGAAGATTCCATTTCACTTGCTGTTTGATTAGCTTCTTGAATAATTTCTTTTGGAGAGCGAATTTTCGGTGTAAAGAGATAAACCTGATTGGGTTTTTGGGCCTGTTTTTCTAAGTTTGGGAGCACGGTATGTAATTTCGTAATCGCCTTAGGAGTTCCAGTAAAAATAAGAGCTTCCCCATCAGAAATGATTTTTGCAGAACGGAGTGCCTTAATCAAAGAAGGATCTTGAAGTCCTGAACTTTCCATTTCATCAGCAGCTTTGAAAATGACTTTTTGAAATTCAGACATCGGCATCGCTTGATTTCGATAGACAAAAAACTGAGAAGTTTTTTCTCCTTCTTCATGGGGAATATCATACTCGGCAATCATCAATTTGAGCTTTTCTAAAACATCAGGAGATCCGGTTAAAACAAGAGAATTTGTCTTTTCATTCCACTGAATATTTTGAATTGCCTGAATCAGATCTTTTTCTTTAACATTCCCCTTCGAAAGGGTTTTTGCTGTTTGCTCAAGTTCTCTTAATACAAAAGATCCTTTAGCATTTTTAAGCTTATACACAGTATAAGTGGCTTCTGATTCCGCCAATTTAGAGGAATCTAAACCCAAAAGCACTTTTTTAATACGCTCAATTGTTTCGGGAAGAGCTCGAAAAATAAATGTCTTTGATTGACTCACATACTTCATGTTATCAATCGCATGAACAAAATCTTCATCACTGGGAAGGGAGTTTGCAATTTTTTTTAATCCTTCTTCAACATATTTTGGCTCATTATATTGAATTTGATACATGTAGATCGTTTGATTCTCTTTAGGGATGGAAACCTCTTGATAATCCATAAGACCCATCAACGCATGAATACGATCAAGAGAAGAAGTATCTCCTGTGAAAATCAGTGAATTTGTAGAAGAGACCCATTTTGCTGAATTGAGGGTATTTAAAAAAGCAGGGTCACTTAACCCAGCATTCTTTAAGGTCGAATAGACATCTTGTACTTGATGTAAAAGAGCCTTTCCATCTTGAAATTTTGGATGATACACATAAAAATCATTGCTAAGAGGGAGGCGAGAAGCTGTTTTCCCCTGATAAAACGGTGTATCAAAGGTCGGTAAAACCTGACTGAGTTTATCAAGAGAGGCTTGATCCCCTGTAAACATGAGTGAATTATTTTCTTTGATCCATTTCATCTTCTCAATCGCTTTGATCAATCCTTCATCGGGATGTGCTGAATCCTTTAAATTGCTTACAAACTTTTCCAAAGAGGCTTTAATTTGCTCTTCAGTTCCATTTTGAATGGGATAGATATAAAATTGCCCTTCATCAAATTCAAGTTCTTCCTTAGAAAAAGGCATGTCTAAAGAAATTAAAATGGATTTCACTTCGGTCAAAGATTCTGAATCTCCAGTAAAAAAGAGGGAATGACTTTGACGAATATAGCGCATCGACTGAAGAGTTTGAACAAGGTCTTGCGAAGAAGGTCCTAATTCTTGTAAATGTTGCACAATTTCTTGGACTCCTGCTTGCAAAACTTCAGCAGATTTATTCTGAATGTGATAGAGCAAAACATTTTGCCCTGTCATAGGCCCTTGAAATCTTTTCGTTAAAGAAGGTGGAGAATCAAGATCTTCTAAAATCATCAGTGCTTTTTCAATCAAAAAAGGTGTTGACACAACAAAAATGGTATTTGTTTCTTTTTGTCCAACAAAAATGACAGGATTACCCTCAGAAAGAGGCTCAATAATTTGCTTGGCAAATGGAATGATACCACTTGGAACATTGTTTTTTGTCACATAAGAATCAATATTAAATGGGGCTTTCGGAACATCTAAACTGAGCATCAGTTTTTGCACTTGCTCAATATTTTGGGTAATATCAGTAATGATCATACGACGTGTTTCAGAAGAAACTTCTAAAATCGCATCTTGTGAAAGAAGAGGTGTCAAAAGCCTTCCTAAAAGAGAAGGATTTGCATTATTGATTTTAAAAACACGCGTCACGATAGGAGGGACTTGCGCTCCCTTTTCAAGAGGATTTTCTTTAGAAACAACGGTTGCAATTTGCCGACCTTTTTCCGATGAGGTAATAATCACATTATTCCCCTGCTCAATGAGACCAAATCCATTGATTTTAAGCACCTGAACAAGAGCTGATTTCACATTTGCAAGAGAGGTAGGCTCTTCAGAGACAATGGTTACATTAAAATTGAGCTCATTTTCTTTGTAAATGAAATTGAGTTTCGAAATTTTACTGACAAATTTAATGTATTCAATGATGGACACATTATTAAAATTAATCGTAAAAGAGGGCTCTTTTTCAGAAGGGATTAAACCCATCTCAACTCCATAACCTTCATCCGAAGGGTTAAAAGAGGCATCACTTGAAGAAGCTCCAAATAGGAAACACGTAAAAAATGAAAAATAAAAAAGATAGAAAAAGAGATAATATGAAGGCCTATTTTTCATTGAAAACTTTAGCATGAATCGTAAAATCTCATTTCATATCATGTCAAAGAAAGGGAATGGTGATGAATGAATCCCTTCAAAACCTCTTCACAAATGATAAAGAGCATTTAAATAGCACCCTCTTCCCTAACGGGACTGCCTAGAACTGGAAAAGGATCCTCTCTAAGGATCTTTTCTCCTTAGGTTTGCGAAAATCTTAAATCCTTTTGCTCTCAAGAGTGTGTGAATTTGCAGCTTTCACAATTTTCGAAAAAAAAACCCAATTGATCCGAAAAATTTTTCAGGTCAAGGCAGCCCCCTACCAAAAAAAGGAGCACATGTAAAAAACCATTAAAACAGTAATGAGATTTTTAGGGTAGTAGAAAAAATTGGATCCATCGATTCCTGAATTTAGGCACTGAGTTCTTGGCTATTTTGAAGAAGTATGGAACGACGAATAGCATCCACTCTTTCTTCTAATTGATTTAGAGAAATTCTATCCTTTGGATTGAATTGTAGACAAGGCTTGATAACCTTCTCTTGAATCTCAGTTATTACAGGGTCATGATGATCCCATTCTTTTTCTTTAAAACGCTCACTTTCATCATCAGGCACACTACACGACGTTGAAGAGAACATGTGATAGGCTGTCACACCCAAAGCATAAATATCTGCTTGAGCCTCTCTTATGACCAAAAATTTTCCTAGAACTTCAGGAGGCTTGTAACCCCTTGTCCCATAAAATCGCCCTTGACTTCCTCTATTTTCCATCTGTCCGATATCTGCAAGATAGCACCTCTCTTTTCCGTTTTCATCACGTTTAATGAAAATATTGCAAGGTTTTACATCGCAATGCACTTTACCCTCGTTATGCAAAAAACGTAGAGCATCTATGATCTGTTTTAAAAAAAGGAGTTTTTGATCGATAGAAAGAGAACTATTTGTATCGTTTAATCGTTTTTCAAGATCACACTGATAAAGAGTTGTTGTGATCACAAGACGCTCTTTTCCATCTTTTTTAAAAATAAAACGAGAGATGCTGGGGTCAACGAGATTTTGACTCTTTAATTTTTTTTTTAAAAGAGCCAGGTTGTCATCTTCTTTTAAACATACACGGATATCCTTTGTTCCAATAATTCTTTGATCAGCAACATGACTTTCCTTGTCATCATTTGCATTTGATCCCATTTCCCAAGCGTGACTTCTAAAAACCGTTTTATATGCCCCTTCTCCGATTTTATCTTTCTTCTGCGTAGAATGTAACACCATCTTTCTTCCACGGAGCACAGTGATATATCCTTTTTTTAGCCGTCCATTTGAATCAAGTTTCTCCTTATATTCAACGGTCTTCTGCTTATTTTTCATCATTAGGGAACTTATTTTTTGAGCTGTTTTTTCTATCTCTGTTTGTTCTATGTTGTGATTTTTTAACTTAATAGCCACCCGTTTAACTAACTTGGCCTGTTCAAAGTGATGCACACATTCTTTCTTAACCCAAATATTGATCTGTTTTTTTTCTGGAAGAACCAATGTCATTGGTCTATACGTTTGACTTTTATACCAGCTATAAAATGGCTTGAAAATCGTCCAAACCTTTTCTACTTCTCCTTCAATCATAGTTTCTTTGAAAGAACTCTCAGACCAATCTTTTTGCATAAAGAAAAAACAATGATTTTTTTGAGTGAAAAAAACATGATTGATCTTTAGAATTAAAGGGGAATAATTTGTTTTATTTAAATAAGAATAAAAAAAATTGTGTATATGATTTAAATTAAAAATTAAAAAATCAGTCACTCTTTGAAAAGAATCAAACAAACTATTTGATACTAAATTCATATATAAGCCCAAAACTTTAAAATCTATTTTAACTAAAATTGTCATTAAAACAAACTGTTTTTTTCCAATATCAATACAAAGTAAGACCTCTACATAGTTGGCTTTAAGCAAATAAAATGGAGATGCTTTAGCCCCTATTTTACGCCACCTCTTTCGAAAAGGCACACAGATTGTTTTTTAAGACTTAAGAAATTCCCGAATGGGTAGAGTTGTCACCTCACCTAAAAGAATTTATTAGATGTATCGGAAAATTTTTCTAAAGTGGGCACGCGAAATGCGAGTTAGCTGCTAAAGCCCCATCCTCAACAGTCAGAAAAGGAGATGGAAGTTTGATCAATTTTGCCTTTTTAGGTATTGATAAGCTCTATCTGGATGACTAATATTTGTTTTTTTCTTAAAAATTAAAAAAAAACCTTAATTTTATCTAGAAAAGATTTTTTTTGAGGAGAATTGCTTGAGTTTTCAGTTTTTTGAAAGGCATTTAAAAGAGACTCTTGTTCTTTAGACAGGTTCACTGGAATTTCGACTTGAATGTGAAATAGAAGATCCCCTTTACCATGGCCATGAACATTAGGCAATCCTTCATTTTTCAAGCGAAAAATTTTACCATTTTGCGTTCCTTTGGGAATTGTCAAGCGAATAGGAGCTTTAGATAAAAGACGCGGAATTTCTTTTTTGCATCCAAGGGAAGCTTCTGTAATCGTTAAAGGAAGTGTTAAAATGAGATCGTCGCCATCTCTTTTAAAGACATCATGGGGGGTGACTCGAATATAAACATAGAGATCTCCACTAGGACCCCCTCCTTCTCCTGCATCTCCATGACCACTCATTTTTAAACGCATTTCATCTTCAATTCCAGCAGGAATAGGCACTTTGATTTTTTCTTTTTTCTTGATTTTTCCAACAGCATGACATTCATTACAAGGAACAGCAATCACTTTCCCCGAACCATGGCAATGGGGACATGTGGTTGACATACTGAAAAATCCACGCGTTTGTTGCAGATACCCTGAACCATGGCATGTTGTACAATTTTTGAGATCTTTAGGAGAGCGAGCTCCAGATCCATGACATTTTTCGCATTGCACATATTTGGTAATGGCAATTTCTTTTTCAACACCTCGAGCCGCTTCTTCAAAAGTGATTGTGATTTGAGTTTTTTTGCTAACTCCTTGACGGGCAAGCTCTTGGCTTCCTCCATATGATTGACCAAAAAAAGAATCGAAAATACTTTCAGATCCTCCAGCTCCTCCAAAGGCCCCCATAAAGGTACGAAGAGCTTCTTCCATAGAAGAAAAACCCCCATTTCCAGCAGCTCCCCCCACTCCGCCTCCTTTCAAGGCATCGGCTCCAAATTGATCGTACATCTGACGTTTTTGATCATCACTAAGGACTTCATAAGCTTCAGAAACTTTTTTAAATTGACTTTCAGCTTTTTTGTCTCCAGGATTTTTATCTGGATGATACTTTACAGCAAGCTTACGATAAGCTTTTTTAATTTCATCTGCAGTAGCATTTTTAGAGACACCTAAAGTGCTGTAATAGTCTGTCATTTTTTATCATTGCCTATTTTGTAAATCGTTACTTGCATACATCTTAAAATATCTGCTGATATGATCGTAGCAAATTCATAGATTTTTTATCAACCAATTTAGCAGTTGAGATCTATAACTGCTAAAATATTTTTTCTTTTCAAGAACCTACTTTATTGATCGCAAGCCAACTATAATATAGAACCTTGTGCAACAAAAATCTTAACTTAAAGAGTTTGAAAAGAGCTAACGATTTTTTTTAAGGCGGTATTTGAGAGCTGCCTTTGACTTAGCCTTCTTTCTTATAGAAGGTTTATCATAAAACCGACGGGCTTTTGCAGCTTTCATCACCCCTTCTTTATCGAGTTTTTTCTTAAGTACTCGAAGGGCTTTGTCAATTGACTCGCCAGGACGAACCTTGACGCTAGTCATAAAATCACTTCCTTAAATTTTTCTTAGCTTAATACGAAATTGATTCCATGCTTTTAAAAACATAGTCTTCCCATTTTAAAAGATAGATGAGATATTGTTCAATCATTTTATGGCTAAAGAAGAAAATAGTGAATCTTAAAGTTGATAAAAATAAGAAACTTGAATGTTTGCTAAAGAAAAAGAAGGATTGGTTTGGTATTTATCTAATAAATAGTTGGTTAAAAAGGGAAAATTGATCTCAGCAAGATGCGTTCTAAGATGATATTTTTTTTCAATTGTTTGAGGATCCAAAGAAAAGAGCCTGGCCTTTTTAAGAAGTGTCAAATTTTTATGGGACAAGCATTTTCCTTTTTGACCATCAAAACAATAAATTCCTTGAGATTTTGCATCGATTAAAAAGAAGTAATCGTTTTTGTTTTGGGGAGTAAAGCAAAGGGAACTACAAAATGGAATTAAAGGGAGTTTTTTGGAAAAACTAAGCATTTTTGCTGTCAAAACACCGAGACGTGTTCCAGTAAAAGAGCCTGGACCTACACCCACTGCTAAAAAGTCCAAAAGATCTAATGAAAGCTCACCTGAGGTAAGAAGCTCCTCGATACTGGGTAAAAGAAAGTCTGCCTGTCCTCTTGGAGGAAGCAAAATAGATATGACTTTTTTCTTCTTTACAAGTGCAACAAAACTCCTTTCTCCGCTGCTATCAATAATAAGAAAATACATAAAGGGCCCATTGAACTTTACGCTTCTTTAAGAAGACCTTATGAATTTCTTTGCAATTTTGCTTAACTCTTAAATTAAAACATTTCAATGACAGATCTCAAGTAGGCCCATAAAATGCAAGCATAGCATACATCTTAAACAAACGCGAGTTTAACGTAAACTCTCTATGAAAAGGTGCATATTTTTGATGAAATTTCCAGAAAAAGTGGGGAAGAGAATAGCCAAAGCACTATTTTCAAAGCATTTTTCATGGAAAGGTCGCGGAAAAGATGGGCCTTTTCATAGAGAGCTTATGTTAAAGCCGCGTTAACCAAATGAAACAACTTTAACCTACATTTTTTACCTATCAGCTCTAGAAAAATCCACATACTCTGTTTTGCTGATACATCCAATAAATTCTTTTAGGTGAGGTTAAATCCCTACCCAATCGGGAATTTCTTAAGTCTCAAAAAACAATCTGTGTGCCTTTTCGAAAGAGAGGGCATGCAAATGCAGACTAAGGGTGAATGCTTGCCCTTGTGTTTATTTGCTGATTATCATAACAAGAAGCTAAAGAGAAGATTTGCTTATTTTAATTATAGTTGATAAACTGGGATTTTCAAATTGATGTAAACTTTTCACATTCTTAAAGGAGGGATTCTTTCGTGACCGATCAAGAAGACGATCATTTTTCAGCTGAAGATGAAGAAAGTCCTTCCAAAGAAAAAGAGATCGAAAAGATTGACCTTGCTGGGCCTCTTATTGATGCAAATCTCAAACCTCCAGGAAAAGCTCCAAAAAAGGAGGAGATATCAAAATCGCTTCCCGATGAGCTTTTTATTTTACCATTAACAAGGCGTCCCTTTTTTCCTGGAATGGCCGCCCCTCTTGTCATTGAACCAGGTCCTTATTACGAGGTTCTTAAACTCGTTGCTAAGTCTTCTCATAAAATGCTTGCCCTTTTTTTGACAAAAGAAGAAGAGGTCAATATTTACGATCTTTCTTATGCTGCTCTCAATAAAGTAGGAGTGATGGCAAACATCTTGCGCATTGTCCCACTTGAACAGGGAGGAGCTCAAGTTGTTCTCAACATGGAAAAGCGAATCACTTTTGAAAAACCTATTAAAAAATCAAAATATCTTCGTGCCAAAGTTGCATATCATGAAGATCATGTCTCTCCGCAGCAATCAAAGATTATCAAAGCTTACTCAATTAGCATTATCACAACAATTAAAGAGCTTTTAAAGCTCAATCCCCTTTTTAAAGAAGAGCTTCAAATTTTTCTTGGCCATTCCGATTTTACCGAGCCAGGGAAATTAGCTGATTTTGCTGTGGCTTTAACAACGGCAGGACGTCAAGAACTTCAAGAGATTTTAGAAGCTTTTGATTTGCAAGCCAGAATTGATAAAACACTTGTCCTTCTTAAGAAAGAATTGGATTTAAGTAAGTTGCAAAGCAGTATCAACCAGAAAATCGAAGCAACCATTTCAAAAACGCAACGAGAATTCTTTTTAAAAGAGCAGCTTAGAACGATTAAAAAAGAACTTGGCCTTGAAAAGGATGACAAGACATGTGACACCGAGAAATTTAAAGAACGATTGAAAGGAAAAACCGTTCCTGAAGATGTTCAAAAAGTGATCGATGAAGAAATTGAAAAACTCAATGTTTTGGAAGTGCAATCGGCTGAATACTCGGTTGCAAGAAATTATCTCGATTGGTTAACCATTGTTCCCTGGGGAGATAATAGCAAGGAAAATCATGATTTGGATCATGCACAAACAATTCTCGATGAGGATCATTATAGCCTAAAAGATATCAAGGAGCGTATTTTAGAATTTATTGGTGTGGGAAAGTTAACAAAAGGCGTCAAGGGAAGTATTATCTGCTTCGTTGGACCTCCTGGTGTGGGGAAAACAAGCATTGGAAAAAGTATTGCTAGGGCACTTAATCGTAAATTCTTTCGCTTTTCTGTTGGGGGAATGCGTGATGAAGCCGAAATCAAAGGGCACCGTCGTACCTACGTTGGAGCAATGCCTGGAAAAATGATTCAAGCGCTAAAGTATACCCAAAAAATGAATCCCGTGATCATGATCGATGAAGTCGATAAGATTGGAATAAGCTATCAAGGAGATCCTGCATCGGCACTCCTTGAGGTTTTAGATCCAGAACAAAATAAAGAGTTTTTAGACCACTATTTAGATGTTCGAACTGATCTTTCCAATGTCCTTTTTATTGTAACAGCTAATGTTCTTGAAACGATCCCAGTTCCTTTAAGAGATCGAATGGATGTCCTGCGTTTATCTGGTTACATCAAAGAGGAAAAGGTGCAAATTGCAAAAAAATTTCTCATTCCTAAAAATCGAAAAAAGAGTGGATTAAAGACATCTCAAATTAAATTCACTTCTGCTGCAATTAAGCAAATTATTGAGGGATATGCTCGAGAAGCAGGTGTTAGAACCCTTGAAAAGAATATCAAAAAAATTCTTCGGAAGGTGGCTGTTGAAATCATTCGAAGCTCTGATAAGAAGAAAAGAAAAAAACCAGTCAAAAGTGTTACAATTGAAGAGAAAAATTTAGCCAAATATCTCGGTAAACCTATTTTCACGTCAGACCGTTATTATGAAAAAACTCCAATAGGAGTGTGTACGGGACTTGCTTGGACAGCAATGGGAGGAACGACACTTTATGTTGAAGCTGTTGAAAATAAATCAGATAAAACACAAATGAAGCTGACTGGACAAGCGGGTGATGTCATGAAGGAATCTGCAGAAATTGCTTGGAGCTATGCAAAGAGTCAGACAAAGAATTATGCGGTTGATGCAAAAGCATATGCTAACAATGAAATTCATCTCCATATTCCTGAAGGAGCAACCCCAAAAGACGGACCTTCTGCTGGAATTACAATGGTGACAGCTCTTCTATCGCTTCTGATGAAAGAGCCAGTTACAAAAGATTTAGGAATGACAGGTGAGTTGACATTAACAGGTAAAGTTCTTCCAATTGGAGGACTTAAAGAAAAATTGATTGCAGCGCGCCGCTCTAACCTCAAAATACTGATTTTTCCAAAAGAAAATAGACGTGACTATGATGAGCTACCTTCCTATTTGAAAAAAGGACTAAAAGTACATTTTGTAAACGATTACAATGATGTCTTTTGCTTGGCTTTTCGTAGGAGAAAAAAATGAAACTGATCAATCAGGAAAAATTGATTTTACCGATTGATTTGGCCGATAAAATCATACAGATTCGAAAAGAAAAAAAAACAATTACAACCTTAAATGGATCTTTTGATTTACTTCATGCAGGACATCTACAGATCATTCATGAAGCTTCAACTCTTGCAGATTGTTTAATTGTAGCGCTTAATAGTGATGCTTCTATTAAAAAATACAAAAGTCCTTTGCGTCCTATTATTCCACTTGAGCATCGACTTGAAATGGTTGCAGCTTTGCAGTGGGTGAATTTTGTCACCTATTTTGAAGAAACCAACCCCATCATGCTTCTGAAAGTGATTCAACCCAATATTCATGTCAATGGGGCCGAATATGGAGAAAAATGTATTGAAGCTCCAATTGTTGAAAAAAATGGAGGTAAAATACATAGTGTTTCCCTTAAGCCAAATCTTTCAACATCTGAAATCATTGAAAAAATCAAATCGATAATATGAGAGAGAGAAATGCGCTTTTTAGGTCAAATCAAAGGAGAAGAAAAAGCATCTGCTTTTCAAGCTTTTTTGCAAAGGGAGCACATTGAATCACGCCTAGAATCCAAAGGGAAAGAAGACCTTTTTAACCTCTGGATTTACCGGGAAGATGATCTGCAAATCGCAACGCATTGGCTCAATATTTTTCTCGAAAACTCAAGCGATCCTCGTTTTCAAAATGATAAGCATCCCTTAGATGAGAAAGGGGTTGCAGAATTTCTCTCCAAAAACTCAAACAAACAATCTCGCGCAATCCCAATAAGACCCTCTTTTTCACGCACCCCTATCACGCGAATCATCATTTTTGTGTGCATGGGTTTATTTTTTTTAAATGGATACCAACTCTATCACCTTAAAAAAACCAATCCAGGTGCAGGTTTTTTTAATTTGACTCCCCTTTTTATGCATTTATCTTATGATGTTCCTCAGCTTTTTTTAGATTACCTCTACTTCTTCAAGAAATATCCCATTGAAAGACCCTTAGATTTTGAAAAACTCCCTCTAAAAGCAAAAAAGGAATTTCAACAAATCAGAGAGAAGCCAAATTGGCAAGGCCTTTATTCTATTTTTTTAAACCAAGCTCGAAAAAAAAAGCCCATAACAGGACCGATGTTTATCAAGCTACGTAAAGGCCAAATTTATCGTTTAGTCACTCCTTGTTTGCTTCACGCCCATATTTTTCATATTTTCTTCAATATGCTTTTGTTTTTTTTTTGGGGGAAACAAGTCGAAGAAAGGACTAAATCAAGCAGTTATCTTTTTATCATGCTGATCATTGCAACTGTCTCCAATACTGCTCAATATCTCATGACAGGCTCCTTATTTTTGGGCTATTCAGGTGTGATTTTAGGTCTTGCTGGCTTCATTTGGGGACGGCAGCAATTGGCTCCTTGGGAAGGATATCCCTTACATCGATTTACAATCGGTTTTTTAGCCGTTTATGTTTTGGGGCTAACTCTTTTTCAAATCATTTCTTTTTTTCTTACCCGTTTTGATCTCTCCCCTTTTGCAATGAATATCGCAAATACAGCTCATATTGTGGGGGCTGCAACAGGAATGATACTCGGCTCAATCTCTTCTTTTTCGAAGGGCCATATATGAGTGTAAGAGATTTGATTATTTTAGGGTGTTCTTCCCAACATCCCACCCGTTTACGTAATCATGGAGCTTATTTATTGCGTTGGAATCACCAAGGATTTTTATTTGATCCAGGTGAAGGAACGCAACGTCAATTCACATATGCTGAAGTCTCTCCTCCCTGTGTGAATCATATTTTTATTAGCCATTTTCATGGAGATCATTGCCTTGGCTTTAGTTCGATGCTGATGCGTCTTAATCTTGACAGAGTCCCCCATCCAATTCATTGTTACTATCCGGCAAGCGGGAAGGTCTATTTTGATCGACTCCGTTATGGAACGATTTACCATGACCACATTGAGGTGATTGAGCATCCCATAGAAAAAGAAGGAGTTGTACATCAAGATGAAACATTCACGATTGAAGCAGCATTTTTAGATCATGGGATAGATAATTTGGGTTATCGTATTCAAGAGGCAGATACAATTAAATTTGATAAGAAAAAATTAGAACATTTTCGTATTAAAGGGAGTCAAGTCAAAGAGCTTGAAGAAAAAAAAGAGCTGATAATTGAAGGGAAAAAAGTGCATTTAGAAGAGGTGAGTTACCTTCGAAAAGGAGATGTTTTTTCAATTGTCATTGATACCAGACCTTGTGAAAAAGCCATTAAACTTGCAAAAAATGCAAAACTTTTTCTTTGCGAGAGTACCTATCTCCATGAGCATCAAGAGTTAGCAATAAGCCATCTTCATATGACAGCAAAAGAAGCAGCAACAATTGCAAAAAAAGCAAAAGTGAAACGGTTAATACTCACCCATTTTTCAGCACGCTATCGCGATTTAATTCCGTTTATCGAAGAAGCACAATCTATTTTTGATCATGCAGATATTGCAGAAGACTTCAAAAGAATCCCTTTTCCCAAATAGAGGACCTCTACATCCCTGCCTTTTTCCATAGAGGACATGCAAAATAGTCGTCCCTGAAATCTGCAAGAAACCATCCATTAACCCTCATTTTCTTGCAGATTATACCATGAAACCGAAGCAAACCCATCACGAACAAGGCCGTTTATTCGATCAATGACTCTCCCATCCACTTAACCCCAAACAGGAACTCATTCAGTTGTCAAAGGAAATCAACTGGAAGGCAATAGAAGCGATTGCCGATCTCTACTTTGAAGAAACGGGGCGAAAAGGCTTACCAACAAGACTCGTCTA
>JANQJX010000035.1 GCA_028281425.1 Simkania sp. | reverse complement strand
AACCACAGAAAAAGGAAAATCTTTAAAAAACTTCTAAAGCTTCAAAAAAAAACTGATAACCACTGATCAGGTTGCGGAGGGGGTGCGGAATGTGGGTTTTACAATTTGGAGAATTTATGGATTCGAACAATTTTTCAGTTCAAGGTAGGCCCTTTTAAGGTTGCACTGATTCCCTCGAGAATTTCTTCAGTCTCAAAAAACAATCTGTGTGCCTTTTCGAAAGAGAGGGCATGCGAAATGAGGGTTAGAAGGCAGGTGAATCGGTCCAATGGAAAGGTAAAATGGTTTTGATGTTTTTCACATTATGGCGTAGCATCATAAGGCGGTCAAAGCCAATGGCAATCCCATAAGAAGGTGGAATCCCTTTTTCTAATGCTTTTAAAAAATTGTGGTCGATGGGAAGTCTTTTTTTTCCAAGAGCTTCTCGTTTTTGGTTGGCAATTTCTAAGCGTTTTTTTTGTTCTTTAGAATCGGTGAGTTCAAAATAACCATTTGCCAGCTCGAGAGTTTCAAAGTAGATTTCAAAACGTTTCGCAACTTTTTCTCCTCGGTCATCTTTTCCAATTTTTGCAAGGGCTGCTTGATCGGGAGGATAATTGGTGATGAGAGTGAGTTTCTCTTTTGCAAAACTTTTTTCAACAAGAGAGGACCAGATAAGGTTTATAAGGTCTTCTTGTTTTTCAAAAGAGGTTTCGATTCCATTTGCAAGAGCGCACTTTTTAAGTTGAGGGGGAGAGATTTTTTTGTAATTTTCTCCTGTCCCTCTTAAGAAAGCTTCTTCGTAAGATAATTCTTCTATGTCAAGCGATCCTTTAAAGAGAGTGACTAAATCGATCACTTCAGTGAGAAAGGCTTCAAAGGAAAAATGGGGGCGATACCATTCGATAAGAGTAAATTCGCTTGCATGATTTTCTCCTTCTTCTTCTTTTCGAAAGACATGACAGAGTTGATAAATAGAACCGATATCACGAGATAAAAGGCGTTTCATACCATATTCGGGTGATGAAGAAAGGTACCCTTTGTTTCCTTTTTCAAGTTCAACTTCAAAAAGATCTATGTAGGCATCGATGGGGGCTTCTTTTGAAAGAAGAGGAGTATCGACTTCTAGAACCTTTCGCTCTTCAAAAAAATGACGCACTTTTTTAAGCATAAGGGCGCGATCTTTTAAGATGGTATTATGAGATACGTGAGACATACTCGCCGGTGCGTGTATCCACTTTGATTTTTTCCCCTTCCTTAATAAAAATAGGAACGCGAATTTTAGCGCCTGTTTCGGTCAGTGCTGGCTTTAAAACTCTTCCCGATGCTGTATCTCCTCGCGTACCAGGTGTTGTTTCAGTAATGGTCATTTCCATGAAAGTTGGGGGGTCAACTCCAATAACAGATCCTTTGTAAACAAGAATATCATACACAATCTCTTCCATGAGATAGACTTTTTTATTACCAATGATAGAGAGGGGAACGGTGATTTGATCATATGTTTGATCATGCATAAAAACGATATTTTCTCCGTCTCGATAAAGAAGGCGCATTTTTGTTTCTTCAATGTCAGCTAAATCGAGCTTTTCACCTGATTTGTATGTTTTTTCGACAACTCTTCCCGAAATAAGATGTTTGAGTTTAGTGCGGGTAAATGCTTGTCCTTTGCCTGGCTTAACAAATTCAACACCAATGATGGTGTAGGGTTCTTTATCGATTTCAACTTTAGTCCCAGTTTTAAATTCATTGGAGCTGATTTGTGCCATGGGGAAGACCCTTTAATCATAAAGCGTTCTTTTTTAACGCTTGTATTATTGCAAATACCTTCTTTAAATAAAGACTTGAGATAATATTTAAGCGTGAAAACTAATAATTCTTTTCAATCTCAGCTCAAGACAGTCCCGAATAAGCACATCGACTTTGTTTCTCACTTTCGCCAATCAGCCTTCATCTTGTCCATGCACTTATCTAAAGGCCGATGAAATGGAAGCAGGTTGCACTCCGAGCTATTAGGAGCCCCCTGCGTTAAATTCACATTAAAAGAGATCGTTTTGAAGCAAGCGGACTTACTTTTCAACTGTAGGCTTTTTCACGACTTTTTAAAGATCATAATTCATTCGCATTTTATGCACAACCTTCAGATTTTTTTAGAGGTGGGGTAAGGTAGGAATTAAACATCTTCAAAAGGGAGTGAATGGTTGTGACTTTGGAGTTGTTGGGGTTGGTTTTTTACAGAATTTAATGCTATAAAAATCACCCAAGTAAGACCCGAGTAAAAAGCTATTTGAAAAGTTGAGAAGAAGGCTTTTTTTATGCAGGGAAAAATGAAAGGCATTTTAGATAGGAATTGGAGTCCCCAAATACAACCTGCTGTCATCATTGTTGCTACAGCAACAGCAGCAAAACGGGTATCATCTTTTTGACAGGCTTTATGAAGAGTTTTCGTTGTATGGGAAAGAAGGTGATTTGCTTGTGACATTAAAGGTAAGTGATTGATAAGGCTAATCGTAGTTGAGATGATGGAGTGTTCCATGATGAGCTCCTTGGTTTAAAAAAGATTGAAAAGGATTTATGCCATCTATGTTGAAAGGCTTTAGTGCATTTCACATGCCACCTCTAAAAAAATCTATAAACTTTGTTTCCAGAGACACCCATAAATTCTCGAGGATAAAATCTATACACTTTACCTAAGAGAATTTCTTGGCGTTTCAGAAAACAACGGAGGAGGGACTGTTTTCAAGCCTTTGGTTTTCCTTATGGTGTTTCGAGCATCTTTAGGTTGCTTCATTTGATTCTAGATGACGTAGCGATTTTTCCGCCATTGCATTTTAGAGGGTGGGGCTATTAGTCGGGGCTGTCATTGGCGCTTTTAGCCTCTATGCTAACCCGCATTTTGCATACTCAATCTAGAAAAATCCACAGGCTCTGTTTCGCTCACACCTCTCATAAATTCTTTTAGGTGAGGTTGCAAATGAATCTCTTCGAGAATTTTTTAAGTCTTGAAAAATGCTCGCGCACCCCTTTTCGGAAGAGAGGACATGTGAAATGCGACTTAGGAGGCTTACATGAATTTGGAATCAAAGATTAGACAGCAATCACGGGTGATAAGTTATTGAAAAGTCTTCCTTGACCTTTTCTTTTTTATGCGTTACCTTTGTAAGGCAATTTGCATTTTAACCCAATCTGTTTTATTTTCTATGGCCTTTTTCCTCAAGGTGCATTCTTTTGCTTTTATCACTTGCTTTCAAAGGACGGGGAGAGTCACCTCTCTTTGTTGAAAATACTTTAGTCTTAGTTTTTTGTTTAAAATTGGTGTTAAGAGGATAAAATGAATCATATTAGAGAACATTGGGGCTCGCGCATTGGCTTTTTGATGGCAGCGATTGGCTCTGCAGTAGGTCTTGGGATTTTATGGAAGTTTC
>JANQJX010000146.1 GCA_028281425.1 Simkania sp. | reverse complement strand
TCATATGGTTTTGCTTAAAAAATTTAATCACCATTTTTTTGTCAGCACTTTCAATAACATAACCTTCTTTTCCGCTTCCTAAGTAAAAACAGGGGTTTGCAGTTAACTGATCTAAGGCCTGTTTTTGTAATGGTGTTAAAGGGCCTGTATCCCATTTGGGATGGTAAGGATGGTAAGAGGAAATTTTTGCCACGCAAAACCCTTTTGTCCTTTTAAAAAACTGGATGTAGATCAAAGAAAAGGTAAGAATAAGAAAAAATAATAGAAGAAAGAGATTTTTTTTCATTATAAATGCATTTGATCGATCATAGTTTCAATGATTTGAGTTGCTGCTTTTTCATATTGAGGGTAATTATCGATCATCCATGTTTGAATCTGGACAGAAACCTCACGCATTTCTTTTTGCATATGCTTTAAAGAGGGTGCTTGAGGATTCGAGCGAAATCCTCCAATATCAATTTCAATGGCGCGATTGCCGATAAATCCAAAATTTTTAAAGAATTGCATGTCTTGATCTAAAAATCCCTTTTTCATACGGCTTGCAATCACCTTGAGTAAAGAAGCAATGGCTTCAAAGCCATCTTCTTTTTTTTTGTCAAAAAGCTCTTGGAGATGATCAAAGCAGAGCTGTGCTTTTTTTTGAATAAGAAATTCCATTTTATCAATGTCAATGAAGAGCTTTTTTTGATGTTGATCAATCAAGGTGATTGTTTGTTTTAAATGATTTGTTTTATTGAGATGGAGATAGACAATTTCGGTTTCTTTTTTTAAATGTTCATAAGCAAGTTTATAACTTGTATAAGAGGTTTCTCTTTCTTTTTTACGTTTTTGCATATTTTTTGTTGTAAACAAAAATTGTCTTATAAATGGAGAAAAGAGAGAATGAAAATAGGGGGTTTTCATACGGTTTTGTTTAAAAAATTTAAGAACAAACTGTTTGTCATGACTTTCAAAAGCGTAACAGTGGTTTCCACTTCCTAAATAGGTAAATGATTGAGAAAGAATGTGGTGGATTTGGATCAATTCATCTTGGTAAAGAGAAGAAACATCCCACTTAGAATTATTGGGATGAAAAGAGAGAATTTTCTTTAAGGTAAATCCTTGAGGTCTTTGACAACTTGTAGAAAAGAAAAGAAAAATTGAGATAACTAGCCCGCATTTTATGCCAACTCTGACCCCTCGAAAGTTTCTTAGTGTCTCAAAAAACAGTCTGTGCGTCTTTTTCCAGAGTTGGCATAAAATGCGGGCTATAAGTCTAATCATCAGATGCATATCAAAAAACTATAGAGTCTCAACTAGAGGATAAGGGTGAGATTTTTAATTGATGAAGCTCCTTTTTTATCAGGGGTAAATGATTGATTTCCCTCATCAAGTCCTCTTTAAAAAGAGGATCTTCTGTTGAGATGATGAGACTAAAAAGCCTTTTGTTTTCGACAAAAAGATCACTAAGTGTCAAAGTTATCGAGGGAGGAATTTTATTTAAAATTTCCTGCTTAAGCTTTTCAATGAGTCGATCTGACTTGGAAAAAGTTAAGAGAAGGAGTTCTTGAGGGGTAATTTTTGAACTTAAATAGCAGCTATTGTCTTGAATCTTTGTCTCTAAACTTTTGAGAATCATGTTAAATAAGTCTGTAAGAGTTTTGATAGAAAGCAGACATTGCATATAACCTGGTGCAAGAGAGTAAAAGTATTGCTCAACAAAAGGAACTGGCTGAATGACCTTTTTAAGGTGTAAAAGCTTTTCATATTGTTTCACAGCCATATCACTATTGAAATCAAGAATAGAACCAAAATAACCTTTAAGGTAGTCAAGGATGATTTTACGGGCATAATATAGAGAAGAGGGTTTTTTTTGTTCGGTATTGTGATTGATATCAAAGCTCATTCTAATGATATGAGCATTTTTTATATAACGATGGTCAACGATCCCTACGGTTTTTGTCTGATAGGATAGGATTTTCATATAAGGGGTATCTTTAAAAAATTGGGTTTTTTTCTTTGAGTGATCAATGGAAACAACAATAGCAGTAAATATTAAAAAGTCTTTTGTTTCATTTATAAAATGAATGATTACAGAAGGAGGGGTTTTTAGGGACCTTAATTTTTTAGATAGGGTTAAAATTGTGCGCATCATTTCATCTTCTAGATGGCCATATGAAGAACATGGAGGAGAAGAATAAATGAATTGATGGAGTTCTTTAGGGAGTTTTTTTTGAAAATCTTTCATCGTTTGTTTGGGAAAAGATGTCTCAGTTTTATGTTTGATTTCTAAATAAAGAACACAGATTCTTTCTTTATCATTTTGATTTTTAATAAAAGAGTTTTCAACGAGCTGGCTTTGAGGAAGTAATAATTGGATTTTCTCAATGAGCAGAGTATCGTCGATTAAATGGATTTCTCTTGCAAAATTTAGGCAAATTAAGATCGAAAGAACAGGGGTTTTTTTATTTAATTTGGTTTGCAAAGTCTTTACCCATATAAGAGGGTGGCTTTGATTTCGTTTAAGACGTTGGACAACAATAATTTTATGAAAAAAATAGAGATAAGATAAAATACGGTAAAGATGTTTGGGTTCTCTTTGATCGATCATCGATTTGCCAAACATCAGAATAAAAGACTGAATTTTCTTAAGCATATCGTGATCAAAAGCTTTTGGTGTTTCTTCAAGACTCAGTAAATGATCGGGAACTTGGGAAGGTTTTTCTTGTTTTGTAAATTTAAGTAAAAGATTATAGGTGTCTTCAAGGATGATAGGATCTAGTTTTTCCTCAGGATGATCGACAAGAGATGAGAGATTTTGAAAAAGAATCATCCGTTTCTCATCGATTGTTAAAGATTTTGAAAGAACAAGTTTTCTTGTATGCTGTGTTGCAAGCAGAGTTAAACGTAGCTCTTTTGCTAAACGAGGAAGATTTTGTTGAATGCAAGAAAGGTCTTTTTTATTTTCAATATTAATGTAAATTTCTGTAATAAAAAATTTTTGTTTTGGATAGATAATAAAACAAAATCGCAATGAACGAATTAAAGGAATGGTAAGACATTTTCCCGGAATTAAATGACGAGCCATAATATCACAAAAAAATCGACCTGTACCTTGAGTAAAATAACCAGAGCAAAGAACTGCAATTGACAAGGTGGATGGAGTCTCATCAAGAGAAGACCATTTTACAAGAGGCAAGCTATCAGTAAGTTTTTGAAAATAAGATTTGTAGGTTAAGAAATAAGGGGGAGTCAATTCTGATTGAAAGAGGTCTTTAGGAATCATCTCTTTGATGAGCCTTTCCATAGGATTTACGTAAGCATCAAGCATTTGTTTATTCCCTTTCGGAGGAAAAAATGCAGGTTTTATCTTCAGAAAATCAATTTTCATACAAATGGACCGATGACTTATTTTTATTCTTCGTTTAATTCTTTTTGTCTAAGTATGCTTTACCTAAATGAATAGACCCTATTGGAGAGATATGGATCCCTTTAACGTAGGGATGTTCAAGATAAATTTGATTCCAGTGATAAATAGGAGCAATAGGCATTTCTTTCATAAGAAGGGTTTCTGCTTTTTCTAAATATAGAATTCTTTTTTGAGGGTCTTTAATCTGCATGGAATCGTTTAAAATTTGAGTAAAATCTTCATTTTCCCAACCCGGATAATTTTTAGGGTTACTTTTGAATTTATAAAGATCTAAGATATTCATAATATCATTATATTGAATCACAAATTGGGTATAGGCAAATTG
This sequence comes from Simkania sp., assembly GCA_028281425.1. Lineage (GTDB taxonomy): Bacteria > Chlamydiota > Chlamydiia > Chlamydiales > Simkaniaceae > JANQJX01. Next base: position 1,933 of record JANQJX010000146.1, on the reverse strand, counting down.
AAAATCTCGATGAACCAATTTGTCTAAATAGACTTTTAAAGTATAACACTCAAGGTTCACATGTAGCTTAAGAACATCTAACCATTGTTGCTGAAGAGCTTGTGCAATTTTACTTGGAATTTCAGTGGCTAAATACATCATGGTTAGACCTTTAAGATCTTTTGCTTTTAACCCCAGCTCTTCTAACCCTTTCTGAAGATGAAAACGAGCTTTTTCTTGATGATTGTCTTCAAAAAAAGTGCGATTATTTTGGAATTTAAGGATAGGAGGAACAGGGCTTGTCGCAATGGTTTCATTAAGACCTGTAATATGCTTAACGATTGCTTTGCGATTGATGGCATAGGCAAAGGCTTTCCGAATATTTTGATTCTTAAAAATGGGGTCACTCATGTTGAAACTACAGTAAGAGGTTGCCCCAAGAGAGTTAGTTTTAAGATCTTTTTTTAAAGTCTCGATACAATCTAACGGAATAGGCGAAAAGGAAAGTCCAAGAAAATCGAGTTTTTTATTTTCATAAAGTTGAAGCATAGTCATTTCATTATCGATAAAACAAATTTGAACCTCTTCTAAAAAAACAAGATCTGATTCCCAATAATTTGGGTTTTTTTCAAAAAGCATTCGATCTTGAGGTTTCCAAACTTTTAAATGAAAAGGGCCATTTGTAACAAGATAAGGGCCTGTCTTGTCAGCCCAATCTGGATGTTTTTTGACAATATGATGGGGAACAGGATAAAAAACACAAAAAGAAGTCAGCTCTAAAAAATAAGGCGTAGACTCTTCAAGGGTGACTTCAAAGGTTTTAGCATCGATAGAACGGAGGCCAATGGATTCTAAAGGGAGTATTCCTTCTTTGACTGCTTTTGCATTTTTAATAGGGTAGAGAAGATTGGCATTAGGACAAGGAAAATGGGGATCAAGCATATTTTTCCAAGCCATTTCAAAATCATAGGCTGTGACTGGCTTTCCATCTGTCCAAAAAGTTTTTTTGAGATGAAATGTATAAACTTTTTGATCATCTGAGATATCGACTTTTTCAGCTAAGGCAAGCTCTGTTGTGGAATTTTTTGTGATACGCGTGAGTCCTTCAAAAAGCATGAATTGCACAGTAGAAGAGGTAGGGTCTCCTCCTTTCCTTGGATCAAGCGTTGGAGGATCATGTTGAAAACCCATCTTAAGAATTTGGGTTGATTTTTTCTTTGAAGAAAAATGACATCCTACAAAAGCAACTGATAATAAGGCGATTAAAAAAACGAATTTTTTCATTTTATCCTCCTGGTTATGTGGAGATTTTGATGATAAAAATTTGAATAAGGGCCTACCTATAATTGACTGTGAATTATTTGTAAATGATAAAGATGAAATTTTTTTTGAACTTACTTTAGCCCGTATTATGCGGGTTAGGGGCTGTCTTGACCTGGCAAATTAATGAAGGTAAGAAAACGCAGCAATGAAAGAGAGCACTATTTGATAAAGTCAGCATACCGAAAATCAGCATGACCTAAAGGAGAGATTTGAACGTTTTTCAAGTTGGGATTTTGGAGATACAAAGCATTGTAAAAATGGATAGGAGCAATTGGCATTTCATCAAAAAGCAATTTTTCGGCTTGCTCGAGGATCCCCTCTCTTTTTTTTGGGTCCATATTTTCAAATGAGCTTAAAATAAGATCATGGTAGGTCTGATTTTCCCATGAACTATAATTGCGGAAAGAATGTTTGTTTAAAAAACGCTCTAAAAAAGTCATTGGATCAAAGTACTGTGCAATCCAAGACATTTGACCACATTGAAAGTTATGATGGTGAAGCTTGTCTAGGCACACTTTAAGTTCTAGGCATTGGAGCTGAACATCCAATCCCAAAACGGTTTTCCATTGACTTTGGAGGGCTTGAGCGATTTTCTGATGAATTTCACCTGAAAAAAAAATGTAGTTTAATG
>JANQJX010000143.1 GCA_028281425.1 Simkania sp. | reverse complement strand
TTTCGGTTGACGATCCATCCAAACCGCACCGACTACGTGGTCACCAATGATCGCAAGCAGGTAAGTACATCTGACGACGCTACAAAAGCATGCGCAGTCAGGTGGAAGATCGAACAATATCACCGTGAGACAAAACAAACGACTGGAATCGGTAAATGTCAGGCTAGAAATGCCAAGGCTCAACGTAAACACACATCATAACTGCAATACTTGCTTGGATTGTCCTCAATTCCCAAGCTTATGCTAAAAATATGACTATTTATGCACTGAAAAACGAACCGCTGAAGAAATCTCAAACCTTAATATGGAGACAGCCCTATACGGCATTTAGTACCTAAAGTGCGAAAGTCCTGTTGATGTCTCAAAAAATTTTAATGATAAATTTTGTAAAGGACTTTTTTCTTATAAAAAGGGACTGTTGCGAACGGAAGACTTTTTAAAAGAAATGGAGTAAGATTCTTTCTTGGTTTTATGAGAAGGAGTTTCCGATGGAACAGGTTGAAATGGTTAGTTTAGAAGATCTCACTTCTCATAGTCACACTTACCGTCGTTTTACCAGGATTTGGTCGTTCCAATCTATGGATGCGATGAGTTTTAATCTTAAGAGAATCCTTGTGATTGCTCCTCCAAATTTTGCATTAGATTAAGGAAGGATTGTGTCCAAAAACAGCTAAAAAATAATCATTAAAACTCACCTTACGCAAAAAAGACAGTTTATTGTTGTAAATTCTTTAATTCTTGAAATGCCATTTGATTTGCTCTGATGATGAGTTTATATTTCAAAGAAAAATGGCTTAACTTTGTTTTCACTCTCAATATTTCCAATTTACAAGTAGGCTATAATCGAAGCAAATATGTGGGTCTTCTGTGGCAGTTCTTCTTGAGTCATTTTTTTTCCTTTGATCAGAAAAAAAATACCCCTTTCAACGTTCTTTTGCGTAAGGTGAGATTAAAATTTGAAAAAGTAGAAAAAACATCTGATGTTTAATAAATCCACAAGAAATCAAATTTTTTCTTTTTTTTGCCCTCTAATCTCTTTGGTTTTCAACAGCCCCAAATAGACCGCATTCGGAGGTGATAGATTAAGCCAGGGTATTTTTTTGGCAAGATATTTGGAAACAAAAGTCTCCCTTCAACTTTTTGCTTAATTTTCTTTTAAAGCAAAGTTTTTTTCTTTTTTGAGTTCTTTTTTATGAAAAGCAAGAAGAAGTGGTGTTGTAATAAAAAGGGAAGAGAAAGTCCCAAAAACAACCCCGATCACCATCACAAGAGAAAGGCCAAATATTGTGATTCCTCCTAAAAAGAGAAGTGCAAGTAAGACGACTAGGGTTGTTCCTGAAGTCATGATTGTGCGGCTTAGGGTTGTATTTAAAGCATGATTGATGATCTCTTTGAAAGAGTGCTTGCGCATCAATTTGAGATCTTCTCTAATGCGATCAAAAATAATAATTGTATCATTGAGAGAGTAGCCAATAATCGTCATAAGAGCTGCAATGGTGTTAAGGTCGATTTGGACGGGGGCTTTAAACGTATGAAAAATGGTGACGAGTGCAAGGGTGAATAGAACATCCACTGCAAGGCCTAAAGTGGCACTTATTGCATATTTAAATTCAAATCGGATGGTGATGTAGATCAAAATAGAAATTAAAGCTATTGCAAGGCCTATAAAAGCATTATTGCGCATAGAATTTGACATTTGACCACTGATACTCGTCCAGTTACTATCGAGTTGTTTCAATGACGTGGGAGTAAGATGAAGGCCTGCTGTTTCAAGAGCGTTGACGATAAAAAGAATGCGGGGGTTATTTTCGTAATGATAAGAAAATGTTTTGGCATTGGTTTCTAGAGGAAGCCCTTCAAAAGAGTATCCATTTTGATCGAGCTTTCTGCTTAAAAGAATATTGATTTGGTTGGAAGGAGAAAGTTCCCTGACTTGGAAATCATTAGAGCTTAGGCCTGCTTTGGTAAGAGCTTTTTCTACAGCTACTCGATAGTTTTGAGCCATTTGAGGGTTGAGTTCTAATGTTAAAGAATAGCCTCCTGTAAAGTCCATTCCAAGCATTGTATGTCTTTTATCAACAAACAAGTAGGCGCCAACTAAAATCACAATCAAGGTCATTGCAAAGCTTACCTTTCTATATTTAAGAAAATCAAATGAAGATGTTTTGATGAGACGGGCCATTTTCAAAATTTTATGTTTTGGATTTTGAACCCATCCAGCAAAAAAGTAGCGGGTCATAAAAAGGGCCGTAAACATCGAAGAAACAATTCCAATGATAAGAGTTAAAGCAAAACCTTTGATAGGACCCGAATCAAAGTTAAGTAAAATAATAGCAGCAATGATTGTTGTGAGATTGGAATCGAAAATAGCTGAAAAAGCTTTACGATAACCTGTTTGTATAGAGAAGGCAAGCCGTTTAGAAAGTGCAAACTCTTCTCGAATTCTCTCAAATACAAGAACATTTGCGTCTACTGCCATCCCAACTGTTAAGATGATCCCAGCAATTTTTGCAAGAGTGATCGTTGCCTGAATATTTTGCAAGGTTGCCCACATAATCAAGAGATTAAAAAGAACCGCAACGGAGGCAATAAGACCTGCAAAACGGTAATATCCAATCATTAAAGCAATCACAAAAATCAAAGCAACGATCGTTGCTAGAATTCCCATTGTGCGATCTTTGAGTCCGAGATCAGGGCTTACGTTTTTTTCAGATAAAATAAATGGGGTGAAACTAAGGGATCCTGCTTTTAGATCGGCTTCTAAGCGGTTTGCTTCTCTTTGAGTGAAACTTCCCGTGATGGAAACATGATTGCGAAGTCCTGATTCGATCGCAGGTGCATTGACAATAAATCCATTTAGAATCACAGCCATTCTGTAACCTTGTCCACCCGTATAAGCAGACAAGGGAGAAGAAGCAATTTTATCTTTTGAAAATGTTGAAGTCCAATTATAGAAAACCGTTCTTGGATTGATTTTTTCCCCACTTGAGAGTGTTTGGGATCCTTTGACTTGAAAAGAGAGGTAGTTTCCTTGAGAAGGGTCATACGAAGCATGCACGTTAGTTAGATTAGAACCTTCTAAAGCGTAATTGTTCATGACAATTAAAAGGGGGTGGGTTTGTCCATGCCAATCAGAAAAACGGTCTCCACGATAAATTGCAATTTTTGATAAGGTATCGTTAAAATGATTTGAAGGATTTGCATGGAGTGGGTCTTCTAAGCGAAGCCCTTGGTTATAAAGGGCTTTTGCAGCTTCGCTAATAGGCTGCGGTGTATCTGCTGTAAGTGCATCTCCATAAAGGTGTTTCCAAGCAATTGCGTTAATGCTTTGGATGTCTCTACGGTTTGTCACAACAGCTTCGTTCCAAATATCTTGAAGAAATTGGGTGATTGTTCCTCTGAGCTGTTTATTTTGAGGTGTAAACTTTTCATTGACCAGATGGAAGAACATCGAGGAAGCTTTGACAAGATCCCTTGCAGAAAGCCCTTGAGCGCTGGGGAAATCAAGCGTAATATGATTGCCTTCTTGCCGAATAGTCACTTCGGAAACACCCATTTTGTTGATACGGCGGTAAAGTTCATCAATTCCTTGTTTCATATCGGCTTCATTTGTGACGCTATGTCCTTTATGATCTCTAAGCTCAAGTTGAACTGTTTTTCCTCCTGAAAGATCAAGACCCCACTTTAAAATTTTTCTATCATCGCCTCGAAAATATTTTTTAAAACTTAAAAGTAGATTGCTTAGGAGAGGGCTTGTTGTTGGCTTGGGAATATCGAGCTTTGTTTCTGGTCTCATACCGATTTGAGATGCTTGATATTCATCGCGCCATTTGAGTAAGTCTTCGTGAATTTGGGTGTCTATTTGGTTTAAAGCATAAATACGCTGTTTAAGATCGGTGAATTCAAGGGTTGCAAAGCGGTGTGTTCCATAAGTTTGGAACTCTTCTCGTGTTGCCATCAAAAGAGGTTTGTAAAAATCTTCTGCTTCAAAGATAAAGTCATTGGAAAAAGAAGCAGAAAGAGGATAAGTTGTCCCAGGGTACCCATAAAAACCGTTATTTTGAAGAATATGGCGCAATTGATCAAAATCGCTAACAAAAGCTTTTGCTTGTGAAGAAGAGGGGTTGGCTTGCAATCGGTTCGAAATATTTTGTATTCCTTTTGCAATCACATAAATTGAATTGGTTCGAAATCCTGGTTTTAGGTCATTGGTATGAGAAATAGGAACGTAGATTAAAAGCCCAAGCTTTTTTTGATGAGAGGGAAGAGCATTATAGGTCTTTTCATCCCAAATAGGAAACACGTCCTCTTTTAAGTCGGGATGAGTGGGTTTCCAATGTGTGGTAATGAGCTGTTTTATTTGCTTGGCTTCCTTTTTTGCAATCGATCCAATGTCCAAGACAAGAAGACTTTGACTATTTGGTAAATGGTTAAGCTCGATTTCAAATTCATCTTGATAGGGAATGAGATTTTCTCCTGAGTCTCTTCCAATACGTGCGATTTCTCCATAAATGAGTTGGTTGAGTTGGTCTAATTGAGTTGTTTTGGAAGGGTCTTTTTGCAGCTTTTGTCGCATTGATTGGATTGCGGAGTTTAAGGTTATAAATATTTTTTCACTATTTAGATCAATGGTCATCTTCTGAATAAGAGGGCTTTTTTCTTGAGTTTCAAGAGTCAAGCGATTTTTGTCTCCTTCTTTAAATGAGCTTGCTTTTTGAATAATTGTTTTTAAGGAGGCAAAATTATAGGGAAGCATTCCACTCTTAAAAGAGGCAAAATGACGCTTTAAAATGACATATGCTTGGACTAAACGATTTTCTTTTGATTTTAAAAGTGAAAGTTTTTCTTGATCTTGACTGTCTAAAAATTGATCTGATATGCGTTCTGTTTTTTCTTTCTCTTCAATTTGGATACGCTCGAGTTTGATTTTTTCTATTTGAGATTCAAAGATCTGAATCAGTCTGGAAATATTTTCAGCGCGATTCGGAACCTCACTCTGGGTAAAAGTAGCAAAATAACGCTTTGAAATAAAGGAATCTTCTCCAAAAATTTGGGTGTAAGATAAAATATTTTGAGATAAGATCAGTAAAAATTCTTCTAATCGAGGGTTGCCTGAATGGGATAAAATGGTTTCTACATAATTTGCGTTTTCGGTTTTCCCTCCTACTGAAAGAGCAAGCTGGATGAGTCTTTGATTGATGATATTTCGGTACTCAGGTGTGATTGCTCCATTAGAATCTTTTTTCTGAATATATTGGAATTCTTTGTCTAGCTGAGAAAGATCAAAATGAATAGGGACATTGCGTTGCAGGGTGACTTTTTTAGAGGAAGATCTATTTTCTTCTCGGATGAGAGAAAGTTGATTTGGAAGGAAAGGGATTAAAGAACCAGCTCGGGGAAGATGTTTCTTGAAAATTTGTGCCTCTTGATCTTTTGAAAATTCAAGATGAATAAGCTTAGGGCTTATAGGGTCTAGGGTGATGGATTTTGCTTTAATCCCGAGCAATTTTGTATAAGATTTCAGCCATTCAAGACTTTGTTTTTCTAACTGATTGACCCGTGTTGCTGCACTTTTTGCAACTTCAAAAGCTTGCTTTTTATCGATAGGTTGACTCAGAGGTTTGGTATAAAATAAAACGGTTGGAAGAATATTGTAGAGTGTAAGTAAAATCACAGTTAGGATGAGAATGAGTTGCCAACGTTTACGTTTTTCCATATTTTGTATTCCTTAAAAAAGATTAAGTTGCTTAAGAGGGGTAAGCAGAAAGTTAAAGATTGAAAAAAATAAGACCATTTTAAACTTTAGAAAACCTGATATTTTTTTCTTTAAAATCTTGTAAAACTAAATGAAACTTTGCAGTTAAGTATTCGACTTGTTTTTACATTTGAATATCCTAATCTGCATAAGCAGATTATCGAACTTTAAAATTCATCCTTTTTTCATAGATCATAAGGTTAATTTTCCGAGATGTTTTAATCGAGTCACTTAAAAGGTTTTTTATAGATTTAATAATCATTTTAGCTTTTTTATGAAGCTCTTTTCTTAAAAAAAGAGCATACGCTGGCAGTTTGATTTAGTCCAGATAAATCCCATAGAGATTGGAAAAATTCGTCTGAAATTAAAACAATAGATTTTACGTGATATCATGAGTATGATAGGATGATTCCTTTTATTTGAATCTCTTAAAGTATGAAAACTGTTATTGTCATAGGCCTCCAATGGGGGGATGAAGGAAAGGGGAAGATTGTAGATCTTCTTTCCCATGAAGCTGAGATCATTGTGCGGTCCCAAGGGGGAAACAATGCAGGCCATAGTGTGATTGCAAATGGAATGCATTACCATTTCCATCTTATTCCTTCTGGAATTTTAAATCCAAATGCTCTTTGCCTTATTGGAGGTGGGGTTGTGATTGATCCTGTCTCTCTTTTAAAAGAGATGGATCAACTCAAGGAAAAAAATGTTTCTTTTGAAAACAGATTAGAAATCTCTCCTTATGCTCACGTG
>JANQJX010000173.1 GCA_028281425.1 Simkania sp. | reverse complement strand
AATTTAATATTCATATCATACTTATTATCAGCATCTTAAGGATTCTATATCTATGGAAATTAGGAGATTTTATCTGAAAGATGCGAAAGTTGGGCTAGCCCGTATCTCGCATGTCCCCTCTCTAAAAAATTCACATGCTCTGTTTCGCTCATACATCCCATAAATTCTTTTAGGTGAGGTTGCCAATGGATCCATCCGAGTATTTCTTGAGCCTTCAAAAACACTCATGTACGTCTTTTCCCCAGAAGGGGCATGCGAAATACGGACTAAATATAGGTTCCAGATACAATAGGAAGGTGCAACTTCGGGTAAAAACCAAAAAACTCAGATTTTGAGCATTCCTTTTTATATTCCTTTAAGGGCAGCTCCAATAAGTTCACTGAGAGTTGGAGAATTTTTAAATGTCAAAAAAGCTTTTTCAATAGCTTTTTGAGCTTTTAGAGAATGATATCCAAGATGAATCAATGCATTTGTGGCATCATTAAACAAGATGTTTTTGCCTCCTAAGGACGGAGTATTTAGGGAATTTTTCAGTCTTATTTCCATTTTATCTCTCATTCCCATGACAAGTCTTTCTGCTGTTTTTTTTCCAATCCCCGGAATTTTGGAAAGAAGAGGAATATTGCCATGTGTGATTGCTGCTTCGAAATGACTACTTTCCAAATGACCAATTAAAGCAAGTGCTACTTTAGGACCAATTCCAGAAACTTCACAAGCCATCTCGAAAAGATCACGTTCATTTTGAGTGATAAACCCAAAAAGTTTATGAGAATTCTCCCGAATGACGCTTGTAACGTAAAGAAGAATTTCATTTCCTAAAGGAGGAAGCTTTTCATAGGTGCTCAAAGGAATAGAAAGGCAATATCCCATTCCATTCACATCAATGACTGCTCTTTGAAGCGTAGCTTTTACTAAAATTCCTTTGATATATTCAATCATAAATTAAAATCCTAGTCTTATGTGATGAGAATGACAAAAAGCAAGTGCAAGCGCATCTGTGGCATCTTCTGGCTGAGGAATTTCAGAGAGATTAAGAAGTATTTGGATCATTTTTCCAACCTGTTTTTTAGTTGCATTTCCCGTTCCTACAACAGCTATTTTTGCCTTCTTAGGAGCATACTCGAAAATGGCAATATCCCGCCTTGTTGCTGCTAAAATAGCAACACCTTTAGCCATTCCAAGTTTTAAAGTGCTTTGCACATTTTTACTAACATATTGAGTTTCGACGGAAAGCGCATCGATAGGATAGGTTTCAAGCAAATGAGAAACCCCTTCATGAATGATGAGTTGTCTTTTGTACAAAGAATATTTAGAGGGAGGGCGGATAGCTCCATAATCGATCAGCTTGAAAGAAGATAAATCGGTTTGAATAATCCCATATCCTGTCACCCGTGTTCCAGGATCAATTCCTAAAATGGTATATGTAGATCTTTTTTTTGCCATAATTGTTATTATGAGACCTTTCTTCTAAATAGTCGACTTCCAATTCACCCGCATTTCGCATGCCACCTTTAAAAAAAGAGATACAGACGGGGGCAAAAAGATTGTCCAAGCATGAGAAGCGGTATATTTCTCAAAATAGGACTGCTCAAAATGCATTTTTGAGTTATCTAAATGGTTTATTGTGATATCTTACAAATGAGGTATGGAAACTTTAAAAGACTACAAGCCTAAGAATATCATCATTAGAATGCCGAATTGGATTGGTGATTTAGTGATGGCAACGCCATTGATTGCTGATTTGAAAAAGGCTTTCCCTTCAGCAAGGATCACCGCTATGGTGCTAGAAAAAATAGGCCATCTTCTTGAAGTCGATCCTTCAATTGATGAACTCTTTTTCTTTTCTAAAACCAAAGGGTTTATCAGGCGCATTAAAGAGAAAAATGTGGTAGAAAAGCTGAAAGTAGGAAATTATGATTTGGGGATTTTAGCAACAAACTCTTTTTCTTCAGCTTGGCGTTTTTGGCAAGGTGATGTCAAAAATAAAATCGGGTTTCGCTCTGATGGACGAAGTTTTTTATTGGATTACCCCATTTCTTTCCCTTCAAATAGAGAAAAACAACATCTTGTTTTGACTTATAAAGCGCTTTTAAGCCCTCTTGGTCTTTCTCCTTCAAAAAGAGCTCCTCGTCTTTTTTTGAAAGAGGAAGAGCTCGAGAAAGTCAAAGATTTTATCAAGCGGTTTGATATTCCAACTCAATCTTCCCTCATTGGGATTTGCCCAGGAGCAGCTTATGGGACAGCTAAATGTTGGCTTCCAAACCGTTTTCGAGAAATTGCAAAAAGGTTGCTGGCAAAAAATGCCTCTTACGTCATTCTCTTTTTTGGAAGCATGCAAGAGAAAACATTGATCAATGAAATTTGCTCTGGACTTTCAGCGCATGCTATCAATTTGGCAGGTTTAACCGATTTACGTGAGCTGATGGGTCTAATTGCAAGCTGCTCTCTTTTTTTAACAAATGATAGTGGTCCTATGCATATTGCAGATAGTTTTGATATCCCGATGATCGCTCTATTTGGCTCGACTGACCCTATTGTTACAGGACCCTATCGTCAAATCCAATCGGTCCTTAAAAAGGACGTTGCTTGTAGTCCTTGTTTCAAAAAGGTTTGTCCTATTGATTTCCCATGCATGAAAAAGCTCAGTGTTGATGAGGTATTTGAAACTACTTTAAAGATCCTAAATAAGAAACAATCTATTTTATGTTGAAAAAATTTTGGGGGTTTTTACGTCCCAATCCTTTTGATGCTCTTTTGAAAAAAGCCTCAAAAGAAAATAAAAGTCGATTTTTAATTGCTTGGAATCGGGGACTTGGGGATATTCCTCTTGGTCTTTTTGCACTCATTTATCGTATCCGCTCATGGATCCCCCATGCTTCTATCTTTTTTTTAACACGCTCTGATTTGGCTCCCGCTTTTGAAATGCTTCAAAATATTTATGTGTTAATTTCCAAAGAATGGAAACGTGGACAACCAATCGATATAAGCCAAGCCCTTGAAAAACACCAACTCTCCATTGATTTCTTTGACTTGGTATGGGAAAAATTGGATCCGACAAATTGGTTTAAGTGGCAGAAAGGAAAGCTTGTCCCAAAATTGAATTGGAATCCAAAATGGGACGCTCTTTCCGATCATTATCATCTTAAAGAAAACCAAATCTATATTGGGGTTCATGTCGATACAGAAACAGGGATGCATTATGGCTATGAAAAGAATTGGCCTCTAATCCATTGGCAACAACTCTTTAAGAAAATCGAAGAAGAAACAAAGGCAAATATCTTACTCTTTGGACTCAAACCTTCTTCTCCTTTTTTGATGAAATCAGTCATTGATCTCCGAGGAAAAACCACTTTTTTTGAAATGCTCTCTATTATCAAAAACAAATGTCTGTGTGTGGTTGCTCCTGATTCAGGTGTGCTTTCTATTGTCTATTATTTATATGCATATTTTCCTCTACGCCTGATCTCTCTTTGGGCTGATCCTAAACAAGGCATTTTGCGTCAAAATGTTTCTTCTCCCAATAAATATTTAAATCACATTCCTTTAATTGCAAAAGAAAAACAAATGGATACCATTAGTGTAGACAGAGTTTTCAAGGGACTCTTTGATGATCGAGAAAAAAAAACACCCTCTTATCACTGTTAAAGAAGAATTCGAAAAAAAGCAAAATCAGCATTTCCCCTTTTTCTCTCCTATTTCTCCTGAAAATATTATAAAAGAGCAAGAAATCCCAAAATCTATAAAAAAAATGGGTCTTCTTATTCTTGCAGGGGGAATGGGAACACGACTTGGATATCATGGGCCAAAAGGATGTTTTGAACTCCCCTTTAAACATAAGAAAAGTCTCTTTGAAATTCATTTTCAAAAGATTGCACAAAAAGGAAAAAACCTTTCGATTGCTATTATGACTTCTCCTTTAAATCATGAGAAGACTGTTGTCTATTTTAAAAAAAAAAGATGGTTTGGTCTTAAAAGAGAACAAATTGACTTTTTTAAGCAAGAACTCGTTTTCATGTGTGATGCCCAAGGAAATCTTTTTTTTGACAAACCCAATCAATGGGCTAAATCTCCAGATGGAAACGGAAAAGCGTTCTATTATCTCATGCGTTCTTTAATTTTTAATAAATGGAAAGCAAAGGGGATCACTTATATTCAAGTGATCCCAGTTGATAATGTGCTTGCAGACCCTTTTGACGAAAAACTTACCTCCCTCCATGAAAAAACAAAAAGTGACCTTATCTTAACTTGCATAGAACGTATAGATCCCGAAGAAAAAGTAGGGATTTTAGGCATAGACCGAAAACAGCTAAAAGTGATGGAATACAACGAAGGAGATCCAAGGATAAAAACAACATGCCACTTAGATGGTAGACTGGTCTATTCTTTAGCTTATATTGGACTTTTTTCTTGTTCTGTTGCTTTTATCGAAAGAATTCGAGATAAATTGGATCTCCTTCCTTGGCATCTTGTCAAAAAAGAAGCAAAAAGAGTTTTTTTGTCTTCTGGAAAATGGAAAAACAAATACACTCTAGTCTATAAGTTCGAAACTTTTATTTTTGATCTTTTTTCTTATGCAAAGAGTTTTCATATTCTCTTAAAAAAAAGAGAAGAGTGTTTTGCTCCTCTTAAAAATCGCTCAGGCTCAGACAGCCCTGAGCTTGTTGCTAAAAAACTAGAAAATACCCATTCTGAATTAGATCTCTATGAGAAGACTTAGATTTTTGATGAAGCGAAAGCCGCAAATTTATAACCTCTTGAGAGCAAAAGATGATTTTCGAGTTCAAGGCAGGCCCTTTAAAATAAGCCTCATTTGGAGGCACCTCTCCCTTAGTCAAAACAAATTCCTGGTAGGTGGATCGTTCATCATTCGTTTCAAATAAAAAATCACCCAGTTTGTAATAGTTCCTTTACTAAAATTTTGAATTCTGTTTTTTATTTATACAAATTAGAGAAAAATATAAACTATTATAGAAAAATATAAAATAATATCTATCTATGAAACAATCTATTCTTATTTCTAAAAATTTTAATAATCAACATATTTTTTATGTAAGAAAGGAAAATTTTGAACGGACAGTTATTGAAATTAAAAAAATTAATTACATCAACGCATTTTTCCATTTCATTTCCTTTGGCTACATCCCAAAAGATCCGGAAGAGGCAAGTTTATTTCAAATTATAAAATCTACTCTTAAGATCCATGAATTTGCTTCTTTAAGGATAAAAAATGCTGTGATTGAAGAATTAAAACGTATAAAAGATGTCGATAACGAGCAACTTAAAAAAAACATTGCATTTCTTAATCAAAAAATTATTAAAGATCTTTGTGAAAAAATTGAACTTTCAAATAAAGAATCCAAAGCCTTGTCGTTAACTTCAATGGCACCTCCATTAGACCCTTCTATTATAAATTCAGAGGAAACTTCTCATTCTGAAAATTCAAACGTTCTAAATCCCATTCTTCTTAATACTGAAAAAGATCCACAGTCAAATCCTTTGCAATTACAAAATTCTCTTGAAGAAGAGGAAGATTGGGCTACTAAGACATCTTCTACACCATCTCATCCTTCTAAAAGCAATAAAACGCATTGTCGTAAAACAGTTATAAAGACTGTTATGACAATTGCAGCCCTTGTCTTTACTACCTTCGCAGTAAGATACGGAAGGAAGATTTTTTTCTCCTCTCCCCCTAATCAACTGCCTCAAGAAAATTGGGAAACATCTATTGATGCATTTGGAAATAACCTTGAAGTTCAATGGGAAAACTATCGAGAACTACGCGATAGCTTGCCAGATGACACATTGAAACAAGAATTGACTCTGCTTTCAAAAGAATTCAATGATTTGAAAGAAAAAACTTCCTGTAAAACAGAAGTTTCTTCCTTATGTCAACAAGAACTTCAAAAGAAAAAAATAGCCTTTAAAAGGTTCAAACAACACCTTCAAGAAGAAAAAGAACGCATTGAAGATTTATCTCCTTCAGGAAAGAATCTAAAACATCTAGTGAGTGATGATCCTCAAGTAAAATGCCCTTTTCCCGTAGATGATAAAACACTTTTGCATGTCCTTGGAGACCGCTTCGGACATAAATCAGGAAAAGAGGGATCATCCGAATCTGCAGCTCTTGGCTATTTGAAAGAATTTTTCACTATACAAGAAGGTTTAGGTTTCACACATTTCCCAAACAAAGTCTTTAAAGAAAAACTGACAATTGCTCAAAGGCTCTTGGAATTTATCCATCCTACTATCGATCTCGATCTTCCAGAACAAGAGCTACAAAAGACATTTAATCAACGTGCAAGAGAGTTTAGTCAGGCTTTAAGAAAAGAATGTGAAATGCTTGAGGTAGGGGATACGATTTTTTTCCCTGGAGGATGGTTTGGAAAAGAAGGTGGGCATGCCATCATGCACGAAGTGCTTCGAGAATCAAAAACGACTTTTCGTATCCGTACTATTAACACAGGAGCCGGAATAGAAACATATCATTCATCCAAAATACAACACTACAATCAACGCTTTATTCCTTTTGTTGATATGACTCATGTTTCCTTGGAAGCCTTAACCTTAAGGCATTTTGCTCGCGCTATGATAGAAATGCGAGTGGCTCTCAAAGCTCCTAACGACCCCAATCAAGAGATCGAATGGGGAGCAGAAGATGTTTATATGCGAATGCTATCAGCATTAGGTGGGCAAATGGCTCTTCCAAATAGTGATGAAGAGGACTGGATGGATCCACAATTTGCAGGAACCTGTAGTTTCCGAGGAAAAATGGCACTTTTTCGACGCCATATGTCTCCTAAACAATATTTGCGTTTTGAATTCGAGCTGAGTGCTTGGACACTTAAACAATACTTGATCCACAACAAAGATGCTCTTAATGAGCAAATCAAACGCAACCTTTTACGTAAATCAGCCGAGACATTCTCTCGTTTTGTCTTAAATTATTTTGATAAAAATGTGATTTCCGAAGAAGAACTTGAAATCTCACAAAGCTTAGTTCAAGAAGTTTTATCTGAAGTGAATCGTGCAAAGCAAAACCTGATCATCAAGCTCGATCAAGAAGCTCCCCTTATTGATGTGGACAAGCCTCTCCAAAAGGCTCAAATAAAAGATGTGAATCATGTCATTGATTCTTCTAACTCTATCCCAGTCTTTTATTTTTTTGATTATGTTTCTACCCCAGACAGCAATCACATTCCGATAAAACCCTACCATGCTTTAGATCTGACAAATTGGACAATCAGTCCAGAAAACCTTATATTAGACCTGCAGAACTTTGTAAAGCTCTCCAAGCAAGCATATAGAGATAAAAACTACCAAGCGATTACAGATTTTACATCTGCTCTTTATCAAAAAATTCCTCTTATGGAAATAGAAGAAGGGGCAGAAATTTGGAAAAAATTAGATTCCAAAGAAAAACAACAAGCCCTTCACTCTCTTTCTGAAATGAGCGAATTGTTTTTCAAAAGCTGTTTTAATGTTCCTGAAAGCATCCGAGCAACACCCCAAAGATTCATGGTCATGTTAAGAGCTGCTACCCTTTTTTACCAACTGACAAAAGATCTTCCAAAAGACTTAGGGGTTCCAGATTCTTTACATCCTTTTACGGAAAATTTTTTCAAAAATGTCAGAGATAGTGTTTACTTTCGGACTTATGACCCCGAACTTGATAGGCAATTTTTTAAAATCCATGCTATGCTTCATAAGACAAAAATTCCTTACACCAAACATACCCTTGCTAAAGGAACCGATTTTATTTCAATTCCAAAAAATTGGTCTCCACATACAAACTCTACTGAAATTGGAGAAAAAGAAATCCAATTTATCGCAAATCTTATTGTAAAACCAACGATTGCAACCAAACTCAGGCAAAAGTATCCAAACTATGACTCCTTATCTTTTACAGAAAAAATCTTAACGGCTTACACAGATCCCGATGAAACAATTCTCCCCCCTGTTTTCTACGCATTACGTAAACAAAATTTTTACATGAATTATTTTTTCCAAGGAATCTTTGGAAACTCTCCTGGGTTCCAATTGAAAGATGATTCTTATCAATTCAAATATAACTTCTACTTCAACTCTTACGCAAATACATTTCAGATCACCCTAAGCCTAGAAGGAATCCATATCTATAATGCCTTAAACGCTTATTCCGAATTTGATAGAAAAAGTCAAGACAAGAAATATGGAGAAACTAACACAGGGCATCGATTTGAGTTGTCACAAAAAAAAATTCAAAACCCTTCTCTTCAAGCAGTTATCAACAAACCACGAATGGATGACAATCAAGTGGTTCTTTTAAAAGAAGCAGAAGGCCCCCTTCTCCTCAAAAATTATAAAGAGCTTCTTCTCCTTAGATCTAAACCTTCTTTGCAACTCACCCGCTCTCTTGCCTATTTTAAGAGAAATTACGAGCTCTTAACCCAAATAGATTATCAAACCTTGCTTAATCTTTTAATCTTTGAACCCGGACTTTTAAACGAGCAGTTATCTCAGTCAACCGAAAGAGAAGCTTTCACGTTGCAGTTATCTGAATTTATTCAAAAAGGTTTTTCTCATTTTTATGATCGAGGAGACATCGACAGTTGTATCTATTTCTTACGACTCAATCGAAGGCTAAAATCTTATGTTGATGACAATCAAGCAACTCAACCCGATCCATCCACACCATCGTCTTCTCTTTTTTACCCGACAAGGAAAAAGCTTCAAGAGCTTCTGAAGAAAGCCTCTATTTCTGAAACAACAAAAACTTTAATTCATAGAGAAATCGCAGCAAGCTTTATCCATGAAAAAGAGCTCACTTCCATTGAAGAATTGACACCGTTTTTAAGAAGTGCCACTTATTTTCAAGCACATCTAGTAGACAAAGAGAAAGAAGATCCTCAACTCAATCAAGAAATCCGCAATGCTCTTTACAAACTTCGTCTAGACATTCAAAAGATCCTGACTTCAAGAACAAATGATACGATCTTCCATCACATCCAATATGCTTTAAAACCAAAGCTCCCTAAAGGGTCTTGGAAAGAAGCTCAGTACCCTCTATTTATTTCAGAAGAGCACGATTTAGCCCTCAATGTTTTAGAAGGAAAATTTTACTTTCAAAAGCGATCGATGACAAAACTGTCTAGGTCTGTCATTCAGAGCGCCGAATATCAAGATATTTTTGGACCTCATATCTACACTTATGATTCCCCTGCCTTAAATACGATTGAATTTTATGATGAAACCCACCGAAGATATCGCATCATTATGCAAAGCGATTCTCATAACGTCTTTCAAACAGAAAGAAGGCCAGGAGAATGGGTCCAATATATTCCTAAAAGCACTTTTATTGGCAAGCAAGGAAAGAACATCTATTCAAAAATAGGAACACTTGGACTTGTTCATGATCATCTGCAATGGATCACTCAAGATGACAGAGTGCTTATCACAGATAAAAAGCGAAAGCAATTTTCTTACGAAGTCACCTTTTCTGGTACTGGCAACAAACTCAACATTAAAACTTTGCCATCTCAGATCTATGATTCTCATCTTGCATCTCTCTCTGAGTCCTCTACAAAAACAAAGCAAACCCCCTTACAACTCCATCTTGTAGAAGAGACTCCTTTTGACTTTTTAATACGCTTTGAATCTCCTGAATATATCCATATCTGGGGAAACAAAACACACAACATAGAAAAAATCGAGTTTCCTCGATTTAAGGATCTGACTTTTAAGATAACAAAGGTGAATGGAAAGGGTAGAATTCAATGTGACTTTTTGCCCGATTATTCCATGGCAAAAAAACAACATGTTCCAGCCTTAGGAGATTATAGCCGCTTTATTCTCCTTGAAGATCAAACAGGAAAAAAGAAAAAGGTCCTTGTCCCTTTCCAAGAGGTTTATTCCGAAAACAACGCAAGATCTTTAGATACCAACTATAAACTAGACCAGCAAATGAAAGAAGAAAGGATCGAGCCTCAAAGTTATATCACTTATGATCTCGATGCAAATGGGGACCTGCAAGCAGAAAATTTAAAAGGCTATTTTTACTTGGCCTACCTTTCCTTATTTAAGCAAGATTATCATAAAGCTCATCAAATTTTAAGGCATTATGGAAGAACCTTCAATCCTTATACCCAAGAAGAGATCGAAGTTTTAATCCAGATTTTAAAACTCGAACAAATAACACATGACCACGACCCTCGAAATATTGCCTTAAATCTCTACGTTTACTACCTCTTTTTGCAAAATTACGACAAAGGTAACGCCACTTATGATGCATTCGACAAAGAATCTATGATCGAACTTTTCAAGATCTATTTAAATCAACTGCAAGATACGACCCGCTTTCAATTAAAACCAGAAGAAGAAATCTCTCTTATTGAATACTTAACACCAACTTGTAAAACCACCCCTATGCATCTTGTCAATCGTTTAACAGCTCTTGACCCCTTAAGAGGAAAACAACTCATCGCTAAGTGTGCCATAAAAAATGCTAAAGATTCTAAGTCCTTTGCCCCTGATTTTGTAAGTCAAATAAGCCGCTTTGACATTGAATGCGCATTTTCTATAGCAGATCACTGCACCTATTCTTGGGAAATAACACCAAAAAAAGGAACTGGCTTAAAGATGCGGCTAGATAAGAGATATTTTGTTTCTAATTTTCTTACCTATTACGAGCAGGCAAAAAATACAAAAACTCCATCCGCTAAAGCTGAGTTCGAATACGAAATAAATTTATACCGTTATTCTAACGGTGATGATCAGATCGATATCGAACCGATGCGTTCGCTTCTTCTCATGGTGGCACGTAATCCAGAGGCTTTTCCCGAAGCCAAAACAATCCAAACCTATTTTGAAAATCGATCTTTTAACCACAAATTTGATGATGAGGTTTTAAAACCTTATAGACAACTTATTCAAAAACAGAAGGGTCATCATGGTCATTTTCAAAGGGATCAACTTGAAAAGCTCACTAAAGCTGAAGAAAAATCTGAAAATCCCACCTCTTTTTCATCAGAATCTTTAAAACATATTTCTTTCAATAGCAGTTCCATTCAAACGAATCTCTCTCGTATCCTAAAACCATCCCCCTTAGAGTCAAGCGATCTATCACACTTTGAAAAAACACAAAAAGAGCTTCCTGCAATTTTTGATCAAGAAAAACATTCTGATCCTTTTATCCAAATGGAACTTAACACTTTAACAGAAGAGTGCAAAGCTTTTCTGAAAAATCCCCCTGAGAAAAAATTTGAGTTGCAGCAAAACGCTGATTTGGAAACAATCCACAAAGAAATTCAACAGGAAATTATAGCAAAAGAAAAAGTTGCAAACGAAATGCATCTTCAAATGCTTATGCTTGCAAACTTCATGCCCCAAGAACCAACAACGCGCAGTATTCTCCACTTGCAAACAGACGCAACATATAGAAAGCCGATTTCAGAAGATGACTTGCTTCTTCTTTTCCTAAGAAAAGAGCTCCATCTTTACAAACAAGCAAATTCAGCTCTCAGCAAAAATCAAATTGTAAAACTCCATACAATGGTCGGCAACTACTTAGTGCATATGACGAGTATTCAACATTTAAGACGTTCTTCTTTTCGCCTCAAGCAACTAGAAAAAGCTCTTGAAAAACAAGAAAATGGGGATCTTCTCATTCAAGCATATGCTGCACAAGCATATGCTCAAAGAAATTATGTGGTGGATCAACATCCCGAATATCTTGTCTTTGAATATTATGCTGACATCTTAATTTATCCTTTTCAAGTCGAAAAACTAGAGGAACTTTTCAAAGCCATTGCACAAAATGACAGGAAAAAAATGGGCATCATTCTTGAAATGATCATGTCATCAGGAAAATCAAAAGTGCTTCTCCCTCTCCTAGGGCTCATCAATGCAGATGGAAAGCATCTTTCGATGATCATCATGCCCCATGAATTGATTCATTCAATCGGAAGCGACCTTCAAGAAACATTTAGAGAAGCTTTTAATCAAACTGTAGACCACCTGCAATTTAAGCGAAATATTCAGCTTAGTCTTACAGATCTACGCAGAATTGATACCAAACTCGAAATGATTCAAAAAAACAAAAAAGTCCTTCTAATCACAAGTAAAAGTCTCCAAATCCTTTACTTAAAATACTTAGAAACTTTTTACCACTACACGCATAGTTTCGGAAAAGAGAAAAATGAATGGGAAAAGAAGCTTGTATGGATGAGAAAAATTATAAATCGTTTGAAAACACAAGGACTTCCCATTTTTGATGAAGCAGATCTTCTTTTAAATTGTCGCCATGAAGTGCATTTTACGATGGGAGCTGGAGAAAAAATCAAAGACTTACATCTCGATCTCATCCAAGAGCTTTATCATATTCTCTTAAGTGAAAAAATCGCTACATTTGATTTTACTTCTGAAGAAGCAGATAAAACATTCACACCTTTGACTTATCAGAAAGAACTCCGCCCAATCATTGCTCAAAGCTTGATAGAAAGTTTGGCAACCCACTCTTTTGGCCTCATGACAGAAACCGTAAATGCCTACTTCCAAGGATTAAACTCTAAAGATCGAGAAAAAGTTTACCATTATCTTTTAAATGATCCCCATGCCATAGGCGTGCAAGCCTTTATTAATGCAATTCCAAACAGGCAAATCCAAGATCTTCTTGCCCTAGCAAAAGAGGAAATCAATACAATTTTTGCCTTAACAGCAAACCGTAACATTGACGAGCATTATGGGTTTTCACCTGATCCAAACGTTTACCCTTTAGCAATCCCTTACCATAAAGGGCACCCTGTGATAGGTTCTCAATTTGGCAACCCTTATGAAACCATTAATTATTCTATTCAGCTTTATTATAAAAAAGGCATTCCTTCAAAAATCCTTTTTGAAAAAATCCTCTCACTTCGAAACCAAGCTTTAAATGAGCTTCGAATGAACCCCAACTTGGGTTTAAAAAAAACTCAGGCCTATGCAGAATATCAAAACCTCAATCCTTCCTCCACTCCCCAATCTTTTTTCTCTCCGAAAGAAAAAGAAGCGGAAAAAATCACAGAAAAAATCAATGCTAACCCCTCTAAAAAACTCGATTTCATACGTCGCTACATTTTAACTAAGCTTGAAATTTATCCCAAAAGACTCAGTAGCAATCCTCAGGTATTTGGTCGCCTTCTAAACAAACTCTTTGGATTTACAGGAACTCTTTGGAATCAAGAAACATTTCCCGTCGGTTTAGAGGGAAGAGACATGAAAGGCACAACAGGAAAGACACTCACTTATCTTTGGATGAAATCCCCTCAAAAAGTGCATGTCATTTCGGATACAAACATCCTTGAATCTGTAGAAACTCTATTTAAGGAACAAGCGCATGCATTGGTCTTAATCGATGCTGCAGGAATCTTTCGAGGTATGGATCATGAGATGATCACAAGATCTTTCTTAGCAAAGGTATCCGAAAGAGATGCCCTTGTGGATCATGCTCTCTATTTCGATGAAGAAGGCTATCTAAAAATGATTTCAAAAGATCAAAAAAAGGCTCCTCAACTTTTCTCCGAATCCAATCCTTCTACACGCATTTCGATTTACGATCAAAAGCACACAACAGGCGCTGATATCAAACAAAGTGAAGATGCCATTGCTTTTGTCTCCATTGGAAGGCACACCCTCCTTAGGGATCTCCTCCAAGCTGTGTGGAGAATGCGAGGACTAGGACGTAGTCAATCTGTGATTTTCTTCATGACAGAAGAAGATCGAAAACTCCTTACAGAATTTTTAGGCAAAGAGGCAAGTTACAAGCCAACTCTTCAAGACATTTTACTTTTTGCGGCCTATCATCAAATGCAAAAGAAAGGGGAAGACAATTATCTCAATATGAAACAAAAAATAAAGGCCGTTTTTGAAAACGCTCTTTTTGAGCTCCTTCTCGATGAGACATTGCCTTTTGAAGAAATCGAGCAATTTGCAAGTGAAGTAGAAGCTTTTTTCCTATCAAATGTTGAAGAGACTCCTTTTCTTCAGTATGGACAAATGGAAGAAAAGATGCCAAAAGAACAAGTGATAGAAAAAGATAGAAAAATTTATCTTTCTAAAAACTTAGGTTTAATACAAAAAAATCCATTTTTAGCCTCAAAATTGGATCCAAAGGCTTTAGAAGTTGATGTAAATCACATCATTAAAAATGCTTATCTTCCTTCAGCTCTCCTTGGATCTCAAGATCAAACTTTAGCAACAGAAATCGAAGTCATGCAAGAGAAAAAAATAAAAGTGAAAACAAAAATTAAACAAAAAACACTTGAAAAAGTTGCTACAGAATATCTTCAGCCTATGTCTCCATATAAATGGCAACCTAAAAGTGGGACACATCTTTTGGAAAATCTCATCCAATTTGGGTCTTTAGAAAAGTTAAATGAGATGCTGAAATTCCCTATTCCTCATCCCATTTCTGCTCCCCCTATATTCACCCTTTCTGATTGTCTGTCGACAAATGAAGACCTAAAAAAGATACACAAGGCTTTTGATCCCTCTATTGGAGCAACCTTCAATTTTATGCCTTTAAAAAAGTTTAAACCCTTGAGTCGTTTTCAAAAAATTGGGGAAGAAGTTCTAATCATTGAATCGCCAGGTGGAAAGCTTAAACTGATCATGCTCGATCAATATGATGCGGACTTTTTCAAAAAAGCTTTCATGAAAAAAAGCTTCTCTTTCCCAAAAGACACAAAATTATGTCTCTATAACCTTTATACCGGATCTATTCAAAAGCAACCTGGCTATGCTTTTGATGGTCCATCACTTGCACAAGATTCAAACTTACAAAAGCTTCTTGTTCAGGTAAAATTTGCAAATGGAGAGTTATTGTATTCTTTAGAAGAAATCGCCCTTCTTAAAGAGTGGCTAAAGGAAAATAACCCCAAAGAAATGTTTGATTTCTTCTATGGACAGATTTTAAAATGGCGTCCTCATGATCAAAATCGTTTTTACAATTCAAATCTCTATTGCCTTTTCAAAGAGTTGAATCATGAGGTCTTTAATGCAAAAAAGGGGTTTTCTTGGAACAATTTTGAAAAGTGGGTAAAAAAAGTCTTTTCTTATCGCTTTACATCCTTTTAGCCTGCATTTCGCATGCCCACTCTAGAAAAATTCATAGGCTCTGTTTCACTGGCACATCCAATAAATTCTTTTAGTTTAGGTTGTAACCCTTATCTCTTAAGAATTGTTTGCCGTTTCTGAAAACAGTCTGTATGCCTTTTTCCAGGGTTGGCATAAAATGCAGGTTAGAGTCAATGAGGCGATAACAATTCTACAACCCCGGATTGCACCCTATTTTTCCCTTTAGCACTGCATGAATACGAGATTTTTTGAGTCGAATCGAAGGGTAGATCACTAGATTACGCGAGTTGCGGATTCACCAATGTATTTTTTAAATCAGACTCGGCTTCTTGTCACACATAGAATATGCCGTAAATCCCGCGACTCAATGGATAAAAAAATTGGTTGGTGAGCGATGGCGATGATGTTGAATATGACACCCAAATTTTAATCTATTGATGACACTTTCAATCACCCCTCTCTTCTTTA
>JANQJX010000116.1 GCA_028281425.1 Simkania sp. | reverse complement strand
GGAGTGTTTGAAGCTTCTCCTAGAAAATGGCGGAGAAAAGTCGATGAATCAGCCTGATCAGGACGGAGTTACTCCCGTATATATTGCCGCACAAAAGGGCAACACGGAGTGTTTGAAGCTTCTCCTAGAAAATGGCGGAAAAGAAACCGTCAATCAGCCAAATAAAGGAGGATACACTCCCGTTTCGGCTGCTGCATATGGGGGGCATGAGAAGTGTTTAGAACTACTTCTTAAAAACGGAGCAGAAATTAATCAAAAGTTAGCAGAAATCGCTGCTAAGAGAGGAAACAAAAAATGTACAGAACTAATAATTCAATTTGCTAAAGAACAAGAAAAAAAGATCAATATTGAGTCTATTAATAAGTTTTTACAAGTATATGACACTTATTCCAAGTTACAACAAGCATATTTTAGAAGGGATCCACAAACAAGCCTGATCCAGGCTACAAATTTACTCAATTTGTTAATGAATCCCAAACAAAACAATAACAATGATAATAACGACGAAAAAGATGAAAAAAAAGAACCCGAATAATGAGGTTGTGAACAAGAAGATGGTGAAAAAGCAGCAGATGAGATGGACTAGAAAAGGAGCGCATATGTTGCTTCAGATCAGGATGAAAGTATTAAACGGTGATCTTAAACAAATTTTTAAGCGTTGATATCCAGGAATGGAAACTAAGGAAAATGAAGAGGAATCATGTTTAGTTGCTTAATGATAAGATACATAGCATGAGTTGCCCTTAGTTTTGGATGCTCTCAAAAAAAATGCCTACTGTCCTCTATATTTCAGAGGTAAGATTTATGGTAACTAAAAATCGTTACTCCTCTACTGTCGTAAGAATGCAATAACACATAAGTCCTTCTCCTTTTCCAAAAGAGGTTAACCCATCTCCTGATGTAAAGGTGATTCCCACTTGACTCTCGTCTATCTTGAGAACTTTAGAAATACTGAGTCGTATCTCTCCACTTCTATCTTGAAATTTGGGGCGCTTTCCCTCTAAGGTAAGAGCTAAATATTCAATGCGTTGCTTTTTAAGAGTTTTCATCGCTTCTTCTAGATAAAAGCGGCTGTCTATAATGCTTTTTTGCAAGCAAAGAATGCGTGCGACTCCCCCTAAAATAGGCACATGTGTAAGAGATGTGATGGCATTGCAAATGGCATGAAAAATCACATCACCATCCGAATCAGCATCCATACCAGGCATATCTTCAAATAAAACCCCCCCTATGATACAGGGTTTCATTTTCATATCGGATAAAAATCGATGAGAATCTTGTCCTATTCCTGTTCGAAATTTCATGTATTAGATTATATTAAAAGATAAAGATAATGCCAATGAAAATCACTCACATTGCAAGTATCAATTTCGAATGGGAGCTTAAAACAAATTCCTCCCTTCCTTTAAGTAAAAGCTTTTTGATGCATCCTATGTTCCTTCAGTTTCAATTTCTTCCTCTTCTCTATGCACAAGAAAATGACTCTGCAGTTGTCACTCATTTTCCCCCTAAAGAATTTGACCGTCCCATTCAGCTTCATCTTTTTAGTAAAACATCCTTTCAAAAGGCTCAACTCGAAACATGGGGATGGTCGAAAAGGAGTAAAAAATGGGCAGATGAAAGAGAAATCACCTATACTCCCCCTTCAGCTTCTGTTATAAGAGAAGTCACATCAAAAGCCTTTTCGTTTATAAAGACTCCTTCTCTTATGGGGGCTACCATTTTTCATTGTATAAAAGAAGTTAAAAAATGGATTAGAAAAGGGCTTTACCCCAAAATCATTAAATCCTGTTTTGGTTTAGCTGGCCAAGAGCGTTTTATCTTAAAATATGAAAAAGAATATCCTGACATGGAACAAAAAATTCAAAAAGCATTTGCAGAAGGAGACCCTGTAATCGGAGAACCTTGGGTTGAAAGATGTCTTGACTTTAGTACCCAATGGGAGATCACTAAAAACCAAGATATTTTATTCCTCGGGACCACCATTATGGAAAACCATCCATCAGGAACATATAAACGCACAATTGCAGGACATGCAGAAGAACTCTTTGGTCCTAGAAACCCTTTTTTCGAAGAGCATTTAGAAAAAGCCCAAGCCCCTCCTTCGCTGATTGCAGAAAAAGGATTTTATGGTTTCTTAGGCTTGGATGCTATGATTTATAAGCACCCTTTAAAAAAAGAACTTAGACTACATCCTATTGTTGAAATCAATCCACGTAAAACAATGGGATGGCTTGCTTTAAAACTTCTTAAAAAAAAAGGGCACAATCTTATTGCTCTTAGCTATATTCAAACAAAAGAAGAAGGGCTTTTACCCAAAAAGCTTATGATGTCAAAAGACTGTATCATCCTTTTTCATAAACAACTTAAATTAGAGAGAATCACTCAATGGAAGCATTCAAAATTAGAGGCCAAAAGCCATTAAAAGGACGTATTAAAGCTGCAGGTGCCAAAAATGGCATTACAAAAATGCTTGTTGCTTCTCTTCTTTCAAATGAACGATGTATTTTTTCTAATGTTCCCAACATCTCCGAAGTAGAAATGACATTAAATTTTTGCTCAGAAATTGGGATGGAAGTGACATGGGATAGAAAATCAGGAAAAATGGAAGCCATCACAAAAGAGATCAAATCTTCCTATATCCCCCTCCATTTCTCTGGAGCAAACCGCATTCCTATTCTTACAATGGGAGCGCTTTTAGGACGCACAAGACAAAGCATTGTTGTTCCAACTGTTGGGGGATGCAAAATTGGTAAAAGACCTGTTGACTTCCACATTATGGCCCTTGAAAAATTAGGAGCAAAAGTTGAAGAGCGCGTCATCAAAAAAGAATGCTCTTATTATGCACATGCTAAAGAGGGGTTAGAAGGAGCGATCATCAAGTTTCCCTTTCCTTCTGTGATGGCTACAGAAAATGCCATTTTAGCCGCCTGCAGAGCAAAGGGCAAAACGGTCATTCAAAATGCTGCCATTGAACCGGAAGTGATCGATCTTATTTTATTTTTGCAAAAACTCGGAGCTATTATTCATGTCGATGTAAACCGACAAATTCATATTGAAGAAACGAAAAAATTTTATGAAGTGGAACATACCGTTCTAACAGATCGTATTGAAGCAGCCTCTTTTGGAATGGCAGCAATTAGTACAAAGGGAAGAGTCTTTGTTGAAGGAGCAAAACAATCTCATTTGATTATTTTTTTAAATAAGCTAAGAGCCATTAATGGAGGATTTTCTGTAAAAAATGATGGCATTGAATTTTATTATCAAGGCCCTCTCAAAGGAGGGCTTCATCTCGAAACCGGTGTTCATCCTGGGTTTTTAACCGACTGGCAACAACCTTTTGTCACTTTACTCACTCAAGCACATGGCACTTCTGTGATCCATGAAACGGTATATGAAAACCGTTTTGGCTACATCAAAATCTTAAAAGAAATGGGAGCAGATGTAGAACTCTTTACCCAATGTTTGGGAGAAAAACCCTGTCGCTTTGCTGCCCAAAACTACCAACATAGTTTAATCGTTAAAGGCCCTACTCCCTTTAAAGGAATGTCAATAGAAGTTCCCGACCTCCGTGCCGGATTTGCCTATGTTATGGCTGCACTTCTTGCTAAAGAAATCAGCACCTTAACAGGACTTCATTATCTTGACCGAGGCTATGAAACTCTTGAATTGAAATTAAATGCTTTAGGAGCTGATATCGAGAGAATTGAGCTTAAGGAAAAAGAAGCATCTCCTAAAAAAGAGCCCTTTGCTCTTCATCTAAGTCCTGCTTCTTAACTTATCACAAAGCTTTAACCTGCATTTCGCGTTCCTAATCCAGAAAAATCCACATCCTCTGGGCCTGCCTTGAACTGAAAAATTGTTCGGATCGATTGAGATTTTTTTTGAAAATTGTGAAAGGTGCAAACTCACTATACCCTTAGAAAGCAAAAGGAGGTGCGACTTATCTTAAGGCCTAAGGAGAAAAGCTCCTTTAGACGAGGATTCTCCAGTTCAAGACAGGTCCATTCTCTCGGTAAGGTTGCAAACTTATCCATTCGAAAATTTCTTGGCTTTTCAAAAAACACTCGTGCAGCTCTTTTTCCAGGGATGGCGTAAAATGCTGGTTAGCTCAAGTTGACCACTTGTAGTGTAGAATTTTCGAAAGAGGAGGCATATGAAATGTAGGTTAGACAGCAATCACGAATTTAAGATAAACTTATGCTCTTTTGCAAATACAAAAAATACCAAAATATGGAAAATTGGCGCCAAATACAAAAAAATAATTTTAGAGATTGGGAAACGCTGTTTTCTTTTCTCAAAATCAAATCCCCCCCCCCGATATTTACATCTCCTTCTTTTCCCCTTAATCTTCCCAGGCGTTTAGCAAGAAAAATAGAAAAAAACAACCTAAATGACCCCCTTCTACGTCAATTCATTCCAAGTCAAAATGAAACCAAAGATTGCAAAGGCTTTATAGCAGACCCCTTGTCTGAAAATTCCTTCCAAAAAACAAATCGCCTCCTTCAAAAATACCAAGGCCGTGTTTTAATTCTAACAACAAATGCTTGTGCAATGCATTGCCGCTTCTGTTTTCGTCAAAATTACCCCTACCAAAAACCTTCTTTCGATTTTCAAGCTGAACTGGATATCATCAAAGCTGACTCTACGATTCAAGAAGTGATTCTAAGTGGAGGAGATCCCCTTTCTTTGAGTAATCAAGTTCTTTCTTCACTGATTGCCTCTTTAAGTCAAATTTCTCATCTCAAACTGCTTCGTTTCCATACTCGAT
Source organism: Simkania sp. (assembly GCA_028281425.1). Taxonomy (GTDB): domain Bacteria; phylum Chlamydiota; class Chlamydiia; order Chlamydiales; family Simkaniaceae; genus JANQJX01. The sequence goes on along the minus strand of JANQJX010000116.1, from coordinate 1,423 downwards.
TTCCAATTGGCATTCCCGAACGTTTTGACGCTTCTTTTCTAAAAATAGTTGCATCTTGTCCTCTTCAAGTTGTGTTTGTCTTTCATATTAATCATTCTAAGGAACTCGATGAGCTCTTTTTTGAAAAAGTAAAAGCCCTTCAAAAAAGAGGAGTCTTACTCTTGACGCATACCGTCCTTCTAAAAGGAGTAAATGACAATGTTGAGACACTAAAAACGCTTTTCCTTAATGTCGTTCAAAAAGGAATTGTCCCCTATTACTTGCATCAATTAGATCCAGTTAAAGGAAGCTTTCATTTTGAAGTTCCCCTTTCAAAAGGACTTGATTTGGTCAAACAGTTAAGAAAAATTCTCCCAGGATATGCCGTTCCCTCTTATGTACGCGAAACCCCTTATCATCCTTATAAAACTCCTTTGATTTAATTTTTTCACCTTACGCAAAAGAAAACAGATCATAGCGAAAGATGAGGTTGCCTAACAAAAAAACAAAAAAGAGTGTGCAAAGGGGTGATCATCCCTTTGTCAGGGATATTAAGGGAGGGACTCCCTTAAAAGGGGGCTTTGCCCCCATTGCCCCCACCAAAGGGCTTTAGACCCTTTGGAAACCCTTTTTTCTTGGAGCATATGATGGAAACGATGCTTTCTGAAAAAACGAGGGGGGCGCGAAAAGATAGAACCTTTTTTGCATAAGGTGAGTTTCTTTAAAAGAATCTATTTGACGAGTCAGGAAAAGATTTTGCGAAGCGCTTGTTAGATGAAAGATACGGAAAAAAGAATCATGATACGGGACTAAAATCAGAATTTAATCAGTTAAAGAAATTTAGATCATACACATGAAGTAGACTATGATAAAAATGAATCAAATAGAAAATTTTTGGAATCAAAGTTAATAGGGATTTTTGATTCAAATGAAAAATCATTAATAAACCTTGAAAGATATAAGTGTATCAAAGGATTTAAGGAAAGTATTGATGGTTTAAAGATTGAGGAATATACCGTTGATAGTATTTTCAACGAACATATAATGGGATGGATGCCTAGGTTTTGGAGGGTTCGGATTTCCTGAGGCGTGTGGGTGTAGTGAAGGAGGATCTGGGAGGCTCGGAAGGTTTGGGGGTTTTATTATTTCCGAAGAATGGTTTTCTTTTCTATGAGGTTTATAGATGGAGTCTAAGAGGGAGCTTTTGGTTGCGATTGAAGAAATGGGCTGGGACATTTTCTAACTTCCTGCAGTTTAGGGAGGGTTTTTCTAAAAATAAAGATATGTTAGGGGTTTGTTAAGGTTTTTTTCTACATTTTTTAAGAATTTTTTTTACGCAAGAGGTTTTTTCATGGGATAATAAGTTAGCTAAGATGTTTTGTATGAGATGAGGTGTTTATGAAATATATGATTTATTATACGAATAAGGAAAAAATATATTGAG
>JANQJX010000027.1 GCA_028281425.1 Simkania sp. | reverse complement strand
ATTCCTTTTTTTTCATCACAGGAATGCTTTTTTTTACAATCGAAAGAAGGCTTTTTTTTCTTCTTCTTATTGCAGCTGGTTTTTTTTATACAAAAGCCTTTCATCCCTTTCCCGATTTAGAAGAAAAGACATATGGAAACGGAATCTTCCGTTTTGAGACTCTAAGACGCTTTAAGACCCCCTTTACAACACAAATTGCATGCGACGGAACCCTGCTTACTTTTCAAACAAAAACAAAAACTTATCACCGGCTTCCTTGTCGCCTTTACTTTTCTTTGCATGAAAATCGTCTTCAAGAAAACCAAAATTATCTTGTGGATCACTGCCTTTTAATCCGTTCCCCTTCAGGGAAATTCATCCTTAAAACCACAAAAAAGACCCATTGGAAAGCTCTTGAAAAGAATTTCAGTCATGCAAAATGGCGCTTTAACCTTAAAGAAAAGGTTCGCTGTTTTGTAAAAAAATCTTTCAAAAATAAGCATGTCATTGCACTCATCTCAACCCTTATAACTGGTGATAGAGAAAACCGTTTGATCACATACCATTTCACTCTCGTTGGCCTAACTCATTTACTGACAATTTCTGGATTTCACTTTGCATTGCTAGCTTGCTTTTTTTCTTCTTTTTTCCGTCTCTTTTTATCTCGCAAGCAAACAGGACTGCTCTTAATCTTTCTTTTGAGTCTCTATTTCTTTTATATGGGACCTGCTCCTTCAATGAATCGAGCTTTTATAGGAATCCTTCTTTTTCTTTTAGCCCCTTTTTTTCACCGCACCTACAATGCTCTAAATGCTTTAGGAATAGGCCTTATAGGAGCGCTTATTTCTAATCCTTCTATTGTACGAGAAATCGGGTTTCAGCTCAGTTTCAGCGCAACCCTTGCTATTTTTCTTTTTTATTCTTCCTTTGAACGGAGTCTTCAAAAGATTTTTAAAAAGCGCCCTTTTTCTCAAGTTCAAATGCTTTGTTTCAAAGATCAAATCGGAACGATTTTAAGCCACTATCTGCGAAAAGTCCTTGCTTTAAATGGTGCTTTAATGACACTCACTCTCCCTATTTTTCTCTTCCATTTTCATCATTTCCCTCTAATGAGCCTTTTCTATAATTTATTTTACCCCCTTTTTTTTAGTCTTATGTTATTTTTACTTTTGATCTCTTTTCTATTGCCCTTGTTACGTCCCGTTTTAGAGTTCTATCTTATCTTTTTAATAGATCTTGTCCTCTATGTTCCTAAAAAATTCCTTTTTTCTTGTCACTTCCCCAAGATTCCCATTGCAGGAGCTTTTTGCTGGTTTTTTTTCTTTCTTTTCTTTGGGATCTACCTCAAATGGTCCCTTTCTACAATCAAGCAGGGGTCTATTTTAAAAGAATCCTAGCCCTTATTTCGCATGCCCACTTTAGAAAAATCTGTAGGCTCTGTTGATTCAACTCAGCCCGATAAAGAGATTGACCAAAATCGCTAAAATAGGAAACAATAAATGCCCACAATGCATTGCGTTGGCGATCGTAGCTCAGTTGGTTAGAGCACTGGATTGTGATTCCAGGGGTCGCGGGTTCGAGTCCCGTCGTTCGCCCATTTACATTTCCTTTTCTTTTTGCTAAAGTTCAAATTATACCACCGATATTTATTGAAGTAAGATGGAACATGTCCGATAGACCAAAAAACATCATGCACCCTGAAATCAAAGGACTGCTAACTCTTGCTTTTTCCTTATTCCTTTTTTTATCTCACATAAGCTTTATTCATGAAATGCCAAATCACAATTGGATTGGGCTTTGTGGCTACTACAGTGCCTTAGGTTGTCTCTATCTTCTTGGAATGGGCTCCTATCTTCTGATTTTTTACTTAGGATGGATAGGATGGCTTTTCTTAACAGGCGAGAAGCTTCCCAATTTAAAATTAAAAACAGGTTATTTACTGCTATTGATCTTTTCCTTTTGTATCCTTTTAAATCTCATTGCTGAAACTCAAAAATTTTCCTCTCCCTTTTTTGAAAAAAGAGTTTTTTCAGAAATCTACGTAAGATCGTACCCCTCTCCTTATCGCTCTTACCGTTTTAATCTAGGAGGTGTTCCCCTTTATTATCTCTACCGCGACTTGCCCACATTTAATCTCTCTCACTTGCTGAGCAATACGGGTGTGCTCATCACCTTTTCTATCTCAGCGCTTTTCTCTTTCATCTTACTTACAAATATCCGTTTAATTCCTTTTTTTAAAAAACTAGAATCCTTTGGAACAAATGCCTTTAAATTGCTCATTAAAATAGCTAAAGATTTGAAATTTTCATACAAGCCCATTGAAAAGCCCCCTTCTTCTGATCTATTAGAAAAATCTCTCCGAAATGTTGAAACTCCCTCTGCTTCTTTTGAAAACAGGGAAAGTCAAGATTCCCTTCAAGTCAAAACTCTACTTGATCAAAAAAAATCTCCTTCCCCAAAACCTTCTTCAAATCGATCCTATCCTTACCGAGGAGAATTTAAACGCTACCGGTTTCCCCCTATTTCTCTTCTTTCCGATGCAAAAAAAGTCGACCAACCTACCCTCAAAAGAGATCTTAAACAACAAGCATCTATTTTAAAGGAGACTCTCAAGAGTTTTGGGGTCGATGCGCATATCGGTCAAATCAATTGTGGCCCTACGATCACCTCTTTTGAAGTTCATCCCCCAGTTGGAGTCAAAGTTCAAAAAATTAAAGTTTTATCAAATGATATTGCCCTCAACTTACAAGCAAAGTCCATTCGCATTATTGCTCCTATTCCAGGTAAAGCTGCAGTAGGGATTGAAGTGCCTTCTCCTTATCCTCAAGAAGTAGGCTTTAAAGAGATGCTTTTAGAATATCAAAGGGGGAAGAAACTCCACATTCCCATTTTCTTAGGTCAAACCGTGACAGGAGAAGATATCGTATGTGATCTCACAAAAATGCCTCACTGTATCATTGCAGGAGCAACGGGATCGGGAAAATCGGTCTGTATTAATAGCATTGTGATGTCTATTCTGATGACAGCACGCCCCGATGAAATTGGCCTTCTTCTTATCGATCCTAAAAAAGTTGAACTTAGCTCCTATACAAATCTCCCCCACATGATTGCCCCTGTCATCACCGAAGCCCACGGAGCTGCTGCAGCTTTAGGATGGCTTGTCAAAGAGATGAAGCATCGGTATGAAATTTTAAAACTCTTAGGACTTCGGCACATTCATGCTTTCAATCATCGCCGTATACGTCCTCAAAAAGAGGCTGAAACTCTAATAGATATTCCTATTAAAATGGGCTATATCGTAACCATCATCGATGAATTTGCCGATCTGATTATGGCATCAACTTCTGACCTTGAAACACCCATCACACGCATTGCTCAAATGGCTCGTGCCGTTGGGATCCATCTTATCCTAGCAACGCAGCGTCCTTCTCGAGAAGTGCTCACAGGTTTAATCAAGGCAAATTTTCCTACCTGTATTGCATTTAAAGTTGCAAGCCGTATCAATTCCCAAATTATTGTAGGTGAAAATGGTGCTGAAACTCTTTTGGGGAATGGGGATCTTCTTTTTCTTCCCCCAGGAACCTCTCAATTGATTCGAGCTCAAGGGGTTTTTGTACGTGATCAAGATATCAATCAGGTAATCACTTTTATCGAAAATCAAGCTCCGACAAATTACCTCATCAAGTCCTTTGACCACATGAATGTCGATGACTCTTTTGATGGGGATAAAAAACCTAAAGATCACTTATATGAAGAAGCCTTTTCAATTGTGACAAAAACAGGTGTTGCATCCACAACATTTCTCCAACGCAAACTCAAAATTGGATATGCCCGAGCAGCCTCTTTGGTTGATGAACTCGAATTACGTGGAGTGATTGGACCTCAAGATGGAAGTCGTCCCCGTTCCGTTCTTTTAAAATCTGATCAAAAAAACAATCAAGCTTAACCCGAATTTATCACTTATCGTCAATTCTCCAGTTCAAGGCAGGCCCAAGATATAGGAGCTAAAAGATAGATGATACAAAATAGGCCGCACTCCGAGGGGAGTGTTCCCTAGTAGGGTCGACTATTTAAACCTAATTTGTTATCAAAAGTTTATAACGAAAGTTCCGTTATAAAGAAGCGAAATGTTTTTATAAAATATTTATGAAGAAAAAAAAGAAAATTCTCATTGGTGATCCTCAGACGGAACTGCTTGATGCTATTGTAATCACTCAAGAGGCTAAAAAATATGAGATTACAGTTTGTAAAACAGGACCTGCAGTGATGCACACCATCAGAGAATTTAAGCCCGATCTCTTAGTGATCGATCTCATGATGCCCCATATTCACGGAATCGAAATTCTTAAAACAATTAAAAATAACCCTCAAACTGCATCGACTGGTGTCATCATCACCTCTTTTTATGTCATGATTCAAAATTATCATTCAGCAATTGAAAAAGGTGCAGATTATTTTCTAAGCAAACCCTTTGAAGTTTCAGAGCTTTTTAGACTCATTGATCTTTATTTTCAAGAGGCTCTCAATCCAAGTGATTTTAAGCTAAACAATACTCACGAAGTCGACTCAGACCATTGTTATCATCCCATTCCTTCAACGCTCACTTCCTATCTACGTTTTTGGGGAACACGTGGATCTAATCCTGTTTCAGGAGCTGAATATATCCGCTTCGGAGGAAATACCTCTTGTTTAGAAGTGCGACATAATCATGACTTAGTGATCATTGATGCCGGAACAGGAATTCGGCGGTTAGGAGATATCATTGACTTAGAAGACCACCAAACCATCCATCTTTTTATTTCTCATACCCATTGGGACCATATCACTGGGTTTCCTTTTTTTGGTCCTCTTTATAAAAAAAACTGCAATATCATCATTTGGGCACCTGTTGGATTTGAGAAAAGTACAAAAGAACTTTTTATCGGAATGCTTGCCTATGCCTACTTTCCAGTACGCCTTGATGAGATGAAAGCATCCGTAACATTTAAAGAACTACGCGACCATTCTCCCGTTTCTATTGGAAATCTCATCATCGATGCCCACTTCACCAACCATCCAGGACCAACCGTTGGGTTTAAAATCAAAACACCTACCAAAACAGTGGCCTATATCACCGATAATGAAGTCCTCCTAGGCTATCATGGACATCCAAACAAAATCCATCTCAAACATCCTTTATTACAATCTCATAAAGGATTGATCCAATTTCTAAAAGAATGTGATTTGATCATTCATGAAGCGCAATATTTTCCTGAAGAGTATGCAAGAAAAACAGGTTGGGGACATTCATCGATCCCCAACGCAACTGTTTTAATCAAATATAGCGGATGCAAAAGATGGATTGTCACCCATCATGATCCCAATCATAAAGATCGTGACTTAGAAATCAAAACGCAACTTCATGAAGACATTATCAAAGAATGCAAGCTCGATATCCAGGTCGAAATCGCCTACGATGGACTCATTACTCCTCTTTAATCCTGATCTATTTTAATCATTAACAAAAATAGGAGGGAAATTAAACTCTTCTTTTGCCCGTTTATTGAATGCTACTACTACATCACTTGGCAATTCAGAAAAAGCTTCATGATTTGGATCAAAATTTAAATAAAAATTATGTAATGCATTAAAAATATCTTCCGTGAAATGGTCTTTGATTGCAAGTGCACTCAAGCGAGCTCGAAGAAGGTCGGTTTCTTCGAATCCCTTCTTTTGAAAACATATTTTCAAAGCCTTTTGACATTTTTTTGGCAGAGCAAACCAAAAGTGGCTACATGAATATAAATCATCGTGATACAAATCGTAGAGCCTCTCAACAAGGTTTGCAGCCTCTAATTTTTGAATATCTTCTTTATTTTTTGGAATCAAAAGATAAAAAGAATCTGTGAACCCATCCACTCGCTGTGCAATGGCTATTTGAACCTCAAAAGAAAGCTTTTTAAATGCTTTATAATGCTTATAATCTCTTTTTGCTTTTAAACAGAAGTTTTCTATCCCTAGACATTGATCTTTAGTCAATAAAGAGGCCTCTTTAACTGTCGCAGGTAATACTGAAAATAGATTCTTGTTGTAGATCGTATCGCAGAGCAGCGAAGACAAAGAAATTTTTTGATACTCATCCATATTTTTTAGAATCAAAAGAATAGAAGAGTGTTGCAGTTGCTTTTCCACTTGATTTGCAATAGCAATTTGAACAGAAAAGGGAATCTTTTGCAAAGCTTCATAAGACTTGTCATTTGTTTTTACTGTAGAGTAGAGTTTTTGTATCCACAAGCATTGATTGGCAGTCAATGAAGAGGCCTCTTCAACTGTTGAAGGCAAAGGAAGAGCATAGAGAACCTCATTCCACTTGTCCTTATTCTCGAAAACATTTGTACGATAAAAGTTTTGAAGGGACTCTGCTAATTTCCCTCCATTATTTGCATCATCCCTAATCGGAGACCTTTCGTTTGTATTATCTGCTAATTTCCCTCCATTATTTGCATCATCCCCAATTGGAAACCTTTCGTTTGTATTATTTGTATCATTACTTTCTTTAATTTTTTGATATCTACGAAACAAGCTTAAAATAATTTCTGCGCTTATATGAGTCATCCCTAAAATGACATGCTTTTTTAAGACTTTAACGCCCAAGATCGTCTTTCCCCAAGGATTTGCAAATGCCAAGATTGAAAGCGCAAGCACCATGACTTTAATCGTAACATTTTTAAAAGAAATTCGATCCCCTGTGATTCCTTGCTGGACTCCAGTGACAAGAAAACCATTTATAACTGTTTGTATCAAAGAGAGTGGGGTAAAAATGCGAGCCAAGCCCCCCAACCCATAATAGAAACATGTTCTTTTGGTACCTTCACATATAAAGGAAGTAAAGTAATGATTAGAATCTAAAGAAATATTTTGTGTCATAAAAAACCCCATATTTATTTTTAAGAAAACATGTTAACAGAAATGATTGAAAAAAAAAAATAAAAAAGAAATTGTTTTCAAAAAAAATAAATAACGCGAGTTGCGGATGAACCAAGGGAATTTTTTAAAGATAAGCAATTGAAAATGACCCTCCTTGGGAGTAGGCTTTTAGCCTTAGAAAAAAACAAAGAGGTTCAAAAATGGACGAGTTATATTTGATCAAACTATTTTGCCACATTGATGATTTTTGGAAGAACTTTAAAACTAAATGGGAAGAGCGTCAGGTTGCGAATATGGCTCGTAAGCGCTGGTGGTCTACTAGAGAACCCGCACTTTCTTCGAGTGAGATTATGACAATTTGCGTCTACTTTCATCACTCTTAAGGATCGTACATTCAAAG
>JANQJX010000016.1 GCA_028281425.1 Simkania sp. | reverse complement strand
GATAACTACTGCTGCTCGCTTTCCGACGCTCTGTTGTGTGAAAGAACTGAGTTCCTTTGCCGCCTGTTCAGAGAAAGTGAGGAGAAGTACACCTTTCATTTGGGTTGGTTTCTCTGAAAGTTCCAAACGCACAGATGGTATGAACTACTCCACCTAAGCTTGGGCTCTAGGTGGAGTTTCGGACTTCGTAGGAATCGCAACCGTTTCCTCCACCCCTAAGGACAGTTCCTGCCCCGCAAAGAGAAGTAAAGCTTCTCTTAGTATAACAAGAGCAGCATTTATATCTCGATGAATTTGAAAATTACATTTTTTACAATTATGAGTTCTATCACTCAACTCTTTTTTTTCGACATTATCACAGTTAAAGCAACGCTGAGAGGGTTTGACTTCTTTGGTGTCAATTGGAATAAATGGAATACCAGCTTCTTCCGCTTTGTACTCCACTAATTGCAAAAATAAACCAGGAGAAGAATCAAGAATGGAACGATTCAATCCTTTCTTATAAGCACCCCCTTTTTTAGTCATTCCTTTAATATTAAGCTTTTCTGTTCCAATAAATTTAGTGTTTTGAACCAATTCTTTAGAAACTTGATCTAACTCATTTTTCCGCTTGTTGGCTATTTCTCTATGTATTGAGGCTACTTTATGTTTTTGTTTTTCAAATCCTTTAGATCTTAGTTTTTTGCACGATAATTTCCGTTGAGCTTTTTTAAGTGTTTTTAATTCCTTTCTTAGAAATCTGGGATTCGAATAAGTTTGAACTTCTTTGTCGCTATTTATGATGGTTAAAAACTGTTCTAAACCCCAATCCATGCCTATTTGTTGTTCACCAGATTCTCTATAGGGCAGAACTTTCATTTCAAAAGTAACAGAGGCATACCAATTTTGTCCTCTTTTTAGGACTTCTAATGTTTTAGGTTTTCCATGGTTTCTTGAAGTTTTTTCTTTATCAATGAAACGCCCTCTTCCTCTAGCTTGTATAGTCCCTACATTTGATACTCTAAGAGTTCCATTTTTTTCTTTTTTCCCTACCTCAAATTTCCAGCCATCTCCATGAGATTTGTACCCAAAACTTTTAAATCTGTTGCAGGATTTGAATCGAGGATATCCTACTTTTTGTTTCGATTTTTCAGGTTTCTTTTTATTTTCTCGAACTCTTCGAAAGAAATGTTTAAAGGCTTCATCAAGTCGTTTTAACGTTTTTTGTTGTGATTGAGCATTTATTTGTTCAAACTCTTTAAATTCATTTCTGATTTCAGTTAACTCTTTACATTGTTTACTAAAATTTATGGTCAGTTCGTTGATTTTTGTTTTATCTACCTTTTTATCAAGATCAAGATTTTTTAGATATTTATAACCTTCAATTCTATGTTGCAACGCATTGTTGTATAGCTTTCTATGAATCTCTAGAATTTCTTCCAACTTAATTTGTTGTTTTTTTGAAGGATAAAGTTTGTATTCTATTTTTCTATTGATCTTTTCCATTTCTATAGCTTAAAATAATCTGTAAAAAAAATCAATAAGAAAATATTTATTGTATTTAAAAAATTTGATTTCTATTTTTTTGTTTTGGGTCGTCTTACACCTCCACCTAAAAGTAACTTCCTTACTTTATAGATGGAGCACTAGACGACTAGTTTTGTAGAAAAATTCAATTCTATTTTTATCTTGTTTCCTCAACCCCAAAAACTGATCTTCTTTTTCAAAAATCCAAAGAGAAAAAACAAGACCTGACCCCATATCTGTATTTCGCAAAAATGTTTGGGTGTCCAAAATTATTTT
>JANQJX010000006.1 GCA_028281425.1 Simkania sp. | reverse complement strand
GGGAATGGTTACCAGTTAGTGACCCATCTATCGTAGGTTAGTGACCCATCTACCTTGAATTAGTGACCTATCTCTCTCATTTAGAGTTAATAGCTTTTTTTAAATTTCTCTTTTTAGCTGATGCCTTCCCTTTAATGCTTTGCTGGACTCTAATTTTCCCTTGTTCCATTAAGAATTTGGATGGTTTTTCGTATGATTCTCCTAATGTATAGTGATCTTTTTCTACGATCTGAAGAACACGTGGTACATCTTTTTCGTTTGTAGTCCATCCACTTATGATACGATCTTTATACTTGTTTGGGATGTTAGCCTTTGTGAGCATTCGTTTCCAATCAATGTGCGTTATTTGAATGCACTTGTGGTGATAGAATTCTCTGGATTTATTTGAGAATTCTTCTAGTAGAATCATTTGTAGGTAATATAAAGCGGCATGAAATGGTTTGGCTACTATGTTTTGGACAGGAGGGGGAAGCGTCGCCATAGGAATTAAAAGCATTCCCGTACAGTCCGTTTTTCCGTATGCAACGAGAGTTGGAAGCACAGTAATTATGAGACCATCCTTTCGTCCTGTTTTAGGGCTTCTAAAATGGGTTACATCTACGAGTCGCCCTTTAGTGATGCGTGAGTCTTTTATGTTTGGGATGTCCAAGTGTTTTAGGGCGTAGAGGATCTCTCTAAGCTCAGCTAAAGGCTTTTTATGTGTTATTCCCATTTCTCTTCCCAATTCTACAAAACCTCCCTCGAACTCTCTTACACGGAAGTCTGAAATCCCTTTTAGCTTTTGTTTGAAAGGGAGAGAAACTGCATATCTCAGGGCTTTGTGTCCTGTAACAGTGTTGATCTTCCCAACTCCACGGAATACCTTGTCATGCAATGTTGTTGGAATCAGGGGAATATCTATAACCCCTACTATGTCGGTTCCTTTGATGAGATTGATAGCGTCTGGATTGGACGTGTCGTCTCTTTTTGCGCTTATTATTGAGCTGAGTGTTTTAAAAGTAGGCTTAACTGTGCAAGGAGGATATTTTTCGTCGAAGGTAATTCTTTTTTTTACGTTATCTTTCCATAAGATCCGAGCAAAACCCAAAAAAGCAGCAGAATGAAAAAAGTATTCTCCTTCTCCTCTACTTTGAGATTTGAACCAAAATTCTGAGGAAGTCCCAACGTTTCTTTCGTTGATTTTTTCTACATGTTCTTTTCCTTTTTTTCCTGTAGATTCGAGAAAGGTAAGATAGATACTAAGAGGTTTGAATATATTCTTTTGTGTAAAGCAACCTTTATCGACATTGGGATCTCTGAGCTTTACGATATTTAAGGCAGGGTTTTTATTTTCTTTTTCCTTGCCTGTTTTGACTGAGGATTTCTCAATCTCACTCATCCACTGCATGGGGAAAAGCTTATCGCCTATCTCATTGAACGTATTACATATTTCACGAGCGAGAAGGTCTATGAGTAAGTTATCAACTTCTTTATTTTTGTACTCTTTTTCTAGAACTTTTCTGGATAAGTTTTGGTGAAACTCTAGAGGGTCTTGAGACTTAATTGCACTGAAAAAACTTCGTATGAGCTGGAAGAGAACATGAGGGGGTATCGTTTCTTTTGCTATTTCAATTTCGATACATTTAAAGATATGCGCAAGCTTTAATGTCTTTTTTTCGTAAGCTTGTCCTACAAAACCGTAGGTTTCGATAGTATTGTCCTGTTTTTTATTATGTGAGGTCATCAAAGTTGCCTTGCTTCAGCGTTTTTTGAGTGGCTATTCTTTCTTCAAACATATGCCCATTGAACAACAGATAGTCCTTTAACGCGAAAGAAGGTCCGTACTTTTGCTTTCTCACTTCTAAAGTACAGATGTTTTTGCCGTCAATTTTTTTCCTGTAGAGCTTTTGAAAGTCCTCATTGTTTTCTATGGATGTATGGGAATGATTGAAAATATCTATGTTGATTGTAGAGGCGTTGAAGATGTCTCTTCCCTCCCTAGCTTGTCTTTTTTCGTTCACTTGCGATGCCGTAGCCAAAATAACCTCTTTTTCGATAGCCAAAGCCTCAAGTGCATAGGCGATATTTTTTATTTTTTCCCAACCACCAGATTTTAGAGAAGTATCTATGATCTGGATGTAGTCTAAAAAGATCGCTATTGTGCGGTTGGGAAATTCTTCTTTGTATAGGTCTATTACGTTTCCGATTTGCTCAAGAGGTATTTTTTTTAGGATGTGCGCTTTTCTTTCTTTGAGGAGAGAATTATAGGCGTTAATAGTTCGTCTAAAATTTTCCCTAGTTGGATAGAGGTATTTATCTTCATTTTTCTGATGATAGCGAATAAAGGTTCCTTCTTGATGTTCGTGAGAAATGATATTGAGGAGTTTTTCTTCTATGCGAAGGGGCGTAGACTCATAGGTTACAAAAAGGAACATCGGGTCTTTGTCTTTATTCGCCTTATGAGCGAGGAACCTGTATGCAATATTGAGCATGAGGGTAGATTTTCCGTGATTGCTCATACCCTGAAAAGTGATAAAGTCTCCTTTGGAAAAGAACATCTGTTCGTCGAGGTTTTTAAATCCTGTTATCAATCCTCCAGACGAAAAAAGATCTTTATGCTCTTTTTCAAAGGCTTCGTAGGAACGTTCTTTGAGCTTTATTGCAAACTCCTGGTCGTCCAAAATACAGCCGAGTTTTCCGAAGAAATCTTTCGAGTCTATAGAAGTTTCTTGCTTTAGCTGCTGTCTTACATCGTCTAAAGACAGCCCTCCTAAAGCTACCAAGTCATTGAAATCGTCCGCTTTTTCTTCCTTTGGGACTGGTATGTCGCTAAAGTTAGGAATAGTGTACGAAAAAGGGGGGTCTATTTTCTTGAGGGCATCTTTAGCGGCTTTGCTGTCGTCAAGAGCGAGTTTGATCTTAATAGCTGGGTATTTTTTTCGAATGGCAGAAATAGCAGCAGAGATGTTTCCTGCTGACCCTACTGAAACGACAGGGAACTGCTGTTCTAACGCTTCCCAAATAGTCACAGCTGTTGCCATACCTTCTGCGATATATATTGGAGAACTGTCTTGTAGGGAACCCAGAGTAAAGAAGCTATCCGAGCAAGAATGCCCTTTTAAAAAGAATTTCCCCTGCTCGTTGATAAATTGTAATGTTTGCAAATGGCCATCAACGTCACAAAAAGGAACTACTATGGAATGATTACCTCGATCATCTTGACCGAATCGAATGCCAGGAGGAAAAGAAATTTTCTTTTTTGCGAGATAGTGATGGTTGCCTTCTTTAGAACACTTGTTCCACCGTTCTTGAGGAGATAGTGTAGAACTTGGGGTGGGAGTTTTTTGTGATACTGATAGTTGGCTTGAAAAGGGTGGTTCTTTTTTGAATAAGCTGTTTGGTTGAAAATAGGAAGACAAGTTTTCCAAAGCTTCTGGAAAAGCGATAGCCGTAGCTTTAACGTAGAGATCGATAAGGTCTCCCCTAGCCCCGCAATTGTGGCAAATGTACAAGTGATTTTCTTGGTTTATAGAAAGACTGCGTTGATTATCGCCTTGATGAATAGGACAAAAATCTCGTACTTCGTTGCCAGAAATCTTAGGAGAGCTTTTGTGATAGCCAATAAGTCTTAGAATTTCTAATGGGTCTATTTGTTCGTTGAGTTCTTTGGCTTCAATTTGAGAAATTACTGTCATTACTCTCTTCTTGCAATCGTTTTATGCAATACCTTATCTAACAGTATGAAAATTCGTGATTCTCTGAAAGGATTTTTTCCTGCGGAATCCGATAAAGGGGTTCATTAGGTGTTTCAACAGGATTGTTTCTAGAAAATTTCTATAATAGCTTTGCTTAAGTTAATAATTTTGGTGTCTTTTATATATATTTAAGACATCTTTTTAGTGTAAGAAAGATGTGTTATCTTATAGGGATAGAAGGAGTTTGTGTGTAAAGATCTTGATGAAAAAATCTGAATATGTAAGACAATAGAAGATGGTAAAAAAAACACATTTTATGTGTCTTTTTTACTTTTTTTGGCATAAAAAAAGCGCATGTTTTATAAAAAATAATCGCAGAGGAGAAATCATGTTAGAGCCATTAAACAAATCCGGACACAAAAGAAACAAACGAGAAGAGCTTTTTACTTTTCCTTCTCACGAAAAAATTGTCGCCTTCCTTCAAAGCCACCCTCTAACAAAAGATCCTTGTCTTAGAGAAAATGGAGTCATCGATACTGTGGCTAAATTTTTTGAAAACAAAAAGAAATTTTCTGAAGGAATTACCATAGGGTTGCAAACTGTCTTAAGCGACCTCAGCACAAGATTAGCTCTTGATTCTGCTAGCCTAATATTGGTTCAACAGAATTTAATTAACGCTTTAAGATCGCTTGTTGCGCTTTCGCACACAACTATGGAGGAACAGGTTTTAAGGGAGATTGAAACGCTACAAGCTGAAGTTGGTCTAATGAATCAGAAATGTGATCGTTCTCTCGTTCGCAGGTTTTTTGATTATTTTTGTAGAAAGAAGGGGAGAGGCAAAAGAAAAAATATTTAAGAACTTATTTGAAAGGTATCTCCCACTTAGATACGCACAAGAGATGCTTAACAAACAGATTTTTAGCGCATTTTAGATGTCTTTTTTATGTAAAAAAGATGCATAAAAAGAGTGACCTTTAATTGGGGAGGAACGAATGATTATAACAATTGGCGGAATCAAAGGTGGAGTTGGAAAATCCATCATAGCATCTAACCTTGTTGTCTTAAGAAGTGTGATAGCAAAAAAAAGGGTTTTGCTTGTTGATGGAGATGACCAAGGAACAGCTTCGGATTGGGCGGATCATAGAACAGGATTGGGCATTAAGACGCCTTGGACAACGATTCGACTCAAAGGGGCAGCTGTAAGAACAGAGGTTTTAAAAATGATCGATGATTATGACGACATTATTGTAGATTGTGGTGGACGCGATACTTCCTCTTTGAGAGCGTCATTAACTGTAAGTAATTCGTTTGTTGTTCCTTTTCAGCCTAAGAGTTTTGATATTTGGACTGTTTCGCGTGTTTCAGAGGTATTGCAAGAAGCTAAGTCAATCAATCCAAATCTTGAAGCTTTCAGCTTTATCAATTGTGGTGGAGTAAGAGGAACAGACAATAAAGATGCTCAAAAAATATTAGGCAAAATCGAGGATTTGAATGTAATTCCTGCTGTGATTTGCTTAAGAAAAGCTTTTTCTAACGCCCCATCTGAGGGTTTGGGAGTTGTTGAATTCAAGCCAAAAGACGAGAAGGCTATATTTGAAATAAAGACGCTTTATAAGTATATTTTTGGCGTAAAAAAGGTGTCAAAAAAGCGTTAAAAAGATGTTCTAATCAAAGGGGTAGATCAAATGGCAATTAGAGAAAAAGTTTCTAAAAAACCTTCTGTAGAAAAGAAGAAGATTGATCAGTTCATTTCGAAGGGTAGCAAGGAACCTGAAGATCAACAGAAGCAAGAAGATCATCGACTCAGTTTGAAAATTCCAAAATGGCTTTTGAGAGAAATTGATCGCAAAAGAAGAGAGAGAGTCGGAAACTTTAGCCGTACTCTATGGATTGTAGAGCAGTTGGAAAAAGCGGTAAAAAGACGAAAATAACACAATTTTTGTGTTAAAAATACATATAAGAAACACATTTTAAATGTTTTTAAAACCAGGAGAAAAGAAAGGTTTCTGGAATATCTAAAAGATGTTTAAAAAACACATGAAAGATGTTATCTTTATATTTTTTTCACATATTTTATATGTAAAAAATGAGTAAAAAAATCAATAGGAGCTTTTGTGAAATTCGGATACGCGCGTACATCGAAACTTGAACAAAACCTAGATCTGCAAATAGATGCATTGAAAAAAGCAGGGTGCGACAAAATCATCACCGATAAAGTGAGTGGATCTATTGCTGACAGGCTAGGGTTAGAAAAAATAAAAGAACAACTGAGAAGAAATGAAGGGGATATTTTAGTTGTTTGGAGACTAGTGCTCTGTCATGAATAAGATTTAGAGTTGCGAGTATCGAGATTTTTGCTACCATACTCCGGTATTGAATCAGGTGAAAATGGTAGCTATGACG
>JANQJX010000240.1 GCA_028281425.1 Simkania sp. | reverse complement strand
ATGCCGATCACGTTGGAGCATGAAATATTTTAGCCCGAGGGCATCGGGTGTTAGCCTGTGGAGAGAATGCGTTGGCAACCTCTATGAAGCAGGAACTAGCAGGAAGCAGCGATGCATGCTTAACTCTCCAAAGTGCTGTGAAAGCACTAGGGAATCCTCTTCGTTTATGGAGAGGAGGATGTCAACTTTCTACCTAGCCTCTATTTTTGTACGCCTTTTCCCATAAGGGGTAGAAAAATGTAGGCTAAAACAACATTTTTTCCTTTACTTTTAAAATTTTTAACAAGCAAAATCAATCACATGAACTCAATTCCTCATACTTTTTTTTCACCTGCTAACGATTTATACACTTTCCCACTCATGAGGACTCTAAAGAAATATTTATATGCATTTGCATTATCTATCATTTCTTATTTAGGATTACTTTGGGTGATTCCTAAACGGATTCGAAAAGACCAATGTATAGAAAAATGTCATCCTCTAAAACAAATTGATCCATTCCAGCTTTCCCCCTTTTTCATGCAATCAATTGCTTCTCTTGACATAAAAATGATTGGGATCGAAAAGGAAATTGACAAAGTAAACGAAATTTTCAAAAAAGAAAAGGGGAGGGTGATTTCACTCAACTACGCTTATGAACATTTTTCTTTACATAACAATCTCGTTAAAATTACAGACAGGATCAACAAAACAACACAAGACAAAGCTAAAAACATATGGAAAAAATTATTAAAAAAAATCGATAAAAAATTTTATCTGCTTTTCCCAAATTATCATCAGATAATATTAAACTTAGAAAGAGAAATTAATGACATACGCAATGGATGTCGAGTGCATCCCTCTATAACAGGAATCGTTGGCCCCCTTTCTAGCCTATCCCAATCAGATCAACAGCAAATGAAAAAAATCCTAACAGATAACTTTTCTAATCCTTTTAATCCTAAGATAGAAAAAAAAGAATATTTCAATAAAAATAGTGTTTTTATTGCAAAATTTAAAGAAAAAATAATCGGACTTTTAATCTATTCCAAAAAGGATCATTATATCGAAGCCATTGCATGCTCGCCTCAGTGGGCCAGATATGGTATTGGTACAAAACTGTTTCAGGCACTTGTAAACCATTTCAATGATAAAACGCTTAAGTCTCCAGAATGGATCACATTAGAAGTCCGACCAAAAAGCCCAGCTAAAAATAAATATCTTCAGCTTGGGTTTAAAGAATTTCAAGGCCAGGGTCTACCTTATTTAAATCCTCAAGAAAACACTGTCCCAATGAAAATTTCTTTCCAAACGTTGCGAAGAGCATTAGCTCTTCGAAAGGCCATCTAATTTTTCCCTTTAGCAAGATACAAACAT
>JANQJX010000231.1 GCA_028281425.1 Simkania sp. | reverse complement strand
TTGAACTGAAAAATTTTTCGGATAAACTGAGATTTTTTTTCAAAAATTGCGAAAGCCGAAAATTCATAGACCTTTGAAAACAAAAGAGATGCGACTTATCTTAAGGCCTAAGGACAAAAGATCCTTTAGACGATGATTTTCCAATTCAAGGCAGTCCCATTAAGCATAATCCAAGAAGATGATTGAGCTGATTGTTTTAAGTGTTTTGATATTTACTCTCATTGGACTCTTTTTAGCTATCATGATTCTCTATGTTAAAAAGAGACTTATTTCCAATGATTTTTGCGAAATTGGGATCAATGGTGTTCCTTCTTTGACAAAAAAAGTGGAAGGAGGAAAATCCCTTTTGTTTATCCTTGCCGATGAGGGAATTTCCCTTCCCTCTCCTTGTGGGGGAAAAGCCACCTGTAAACAGTGTTTTGTGCGTGTTTTGAAAGGAGCTGAGACCATTTTAGAGACAGATCGGGCCACTTTTTCGCCTAAAGAGCTCAAAGAAGGGTGGCGCCTTTCTTGTCAGCTTAAAGTGAAAGGGAATTTACAAATTGAAATTCCTGAAACATTACTGACGCTTCAAAAATATCAGGGGATTGTGATTTCAAATGAAAATGTTGCGACATTCATTAAAGAACTTGTCTTTAAAACAAAAAATTCTCAAGAGATTGGGTATCTTCCAGGTGATTATATGCAATTTAATGTGCCGAGTTATCATACAAATACAAGCGATTGGATAAAAACAATCGGGATTCAATATCAAAAGGATTGGAAGATATGCGGTTTTTTTGATAAAAAGATCGCTTTTGAAAGAGGAGATAAAGAAGTGATTCGAGCCTATTCGATGGCTTCGTATCCAGATGAAAAGGGACTTTTAAAATTTAATGTACGAATTGCAACACCTCCTATTTTAAAGGGAAAAGTCAGTTCAAAAATTCCTTGGGGGATTTGTTCTTCTTATCTTTTTTCTTTAAAATCCGGTGATAAGATTGAGTTTTTTGGTCCTTTTGGGCAATCGCATATGATTGAAGATGAAAAAGATTTGGTTTTTTTAATCGGGGGCGCAGGTGCTTCTTTTGCACGAAGTCATATTTTAGACCTTTTTCTCACAAAAAAAACAAAACGCAAGGTCACTCTTTGGTATGGAGCCCGTTCTCTTAAAGAAAATATCTATCAAGAAGAGTACGAATCTCTTGCGAAACAATTTGAGAATTTTGATTATAAACTTGTCCTTTCAGAACCTACATCAGAAGATAAAGATTTAGGGTGGCCGATAAAAGATCCCCAAAAAACCAATTTTTTGTATAAGGCATTTGAAGGGGAATTAGAAAAGGAAGTCGAAAGTATAGATAAGATGCGTTTTTATGTTTGCGGCCCCCCACTTCACAATAAGAGCGTTTTGGAGCTTCTCGATGCCTATGGGGTCGAAAAAGAAAATATTATTCTAGATGATTTTGGATCATAAACCATGAAAGTTTTAGTCGTGCAACTCAATCCCATTGTGGGAGATTTAGATGGAAATACAAATAAAATTTTAAAGAGCATTGAAAATGGACGGAAAAAAAAAGTCGATATCATCATTTTTCCCGAACTGACGATTTGCGGCTACCCTCCTGATGACTTGGTCTATCATCGCTCTTTTATCGATGCGATGGAGTTGCATTTAGAGAGCATTGCTAAAGCCTCCAAAGGATTGGTCGTTATTGTTGGGCTAGCAAGGCGAACCTTATCTGAAGGGGAAAAACATCTGCACAATAGTGCGGCCATCATTTATGATCAACATGTGATTGGATTTCAAGATAAATGTCTCTTGCCAACTTATGATGTTTTCGATGAAAGGCGTTATTTTGAGCCAGGAGAAGGAGTGCGAATTTGGAATATTCGAGGCAAGAAAATCGGGGTGATCATTTGTGAAGATATTTGGCAACATGCGGGCTATGTTTCTTATACTCGTTATAAGAGAGATCCTATTTTAGCTCTTAAGCCTTTAAAGCCCGATCTCCTCCTCAATTTGACAGCTTCTCCTTACCAATTTCAAAAACCTGATATCCGAGTGAGTGTTTGTGCAAAAGCGGCAAAAACGTTAAACTGTCCGGTCATTCTATGCTGCCAGGTGGGTGCAAATGGCCCTCTCATTTTCGATGGGTATAGCATTCATGTCAATGAAAAAGGAGAACTTATTCATCTAGCAAAAGGGTTTCATGAAGATGAGATGTTAGTGGATCTTACGGCCTGTGTTTGTTCATGCCCTTTTAGATACAATATGATGAATAACCTTCTCGAAGCATTGGTTCTAGGAGTTAAAGATTATTTTTTTAAATTGGGATTTAAAAAAGCTTGTTTAGGAATTTCAGGAGGAATTGATTCGGCTCTTGTCTCTTATATTGCAACAAAAGCTCTTGGGAAAGAAAATGTTATCGGAATTGGAATGCCTTCTCGGTTTACAAGAGAAATAAGCCGCAGTGATGGAAGGGAGCTCGCAAAAAATTTGGGAATTGCTTACAAAGAAATTTCTATCGAAAAGCCTTTTGAATCTTTTCTGAAACTGTTAGAACCTCATTTTTTCCATAAAGAAAAAGATGTGACAGAAGAGAATTTGCAATCACGTATCCGAGGAATGATTTTGATGGCCTTATCAAATAAGCATGGTTATATCGTTCTTAGTACGGGAAATAAAAGTGAACTTGCCCTGGGCTATTCAACCCTTTATGGAGATATGTGTGGGGGGCTTGGAGTGATTGCTGATGTGACCAAAACACAGGTTTATAATCTTTGTCGCTATATCAATGAGAAAGAAGAAAAAACAATTATTTTGAAATCTATTATTGAAAGACCTCCTTCAGCTGAACTCAAATTAGATCAGATCGATCTTGACTCCCTTCCTGAATATGGAGTGATTGATAACCTTTTAGAAGGCTATGTAGAAAATTATTTGTCTATTGGTGAGGTTGCAGAAAAATATGGCATTCCAAATGAGCTTGTCATTGATTTGGTTCAGCGGATTCATGCTGCTGAATATAAAAGAAGACAAGGACCTCCTATCTTGCGTATTTCAAAAAAATCTTTTGGCGTTGGATGTTACTATCCTCTTGTTCAAGGGTGGCTTTAGTTTTTTCGAAAGAATCTTTGTTTGAGTTAAAAATATGATTTTAATGGAGAGTTTAGTGTGAATATGAGAAACTTGCAGGCGATTTTCTAACGATTTTTTCAGGGAGTTAAAGCATGTCTAGTTTTCTTTCTTCTATAAATACTTCTATTGAGCAACTTCCCATTCCTATGCAAAGAGGCTTGAAACCCATTGCCTATTTTTTTGTAGGAGCTGTAGGAGATATTTTATCGCGTGAGGTTGTTGAGATGACTTTCATGAAAGAAGCTTTTTTAGGAGGACTCAATGGATTGATTTTTTCTCTTTTTGATCATATAATAGGGAAAATGATTCATCATCCCTATCTCAAAACAGGAGGGACTGTTTTGGCAATGGAAGTGCTTCGGAAAACCCCTCTTTTTGGGCGTGTTTTTCCCCTTTTTCCAGCATTAAATTATGGAGCTATTTATCTCTTAGCCGTGATTGAAAATGTGGTTGCCCCTTTTTTTTCGTCTATTTTTAAAAATGCTTCATTGGTGACAAGTCATGATTTAAGTGAGGTGATAATTTCAGAAAAAGAGAAAGAACAAATTCTAAGTGCTATAGAAAACCAAAACGCTCTTTTGGTCAGAGAACTTCAGAAGTTAAACACCTCTTATGCTGTTTCGGGAAGCAGTCTTTTTTGCCTCGTGATTATAATACTCGCTGGCCTTGCCGAAGCAAAAGATCAGCAAAAGGTGATTCATAAGTTGGGATTACAAAACATGCCTATAGAAAAGATCTATCAAGGTCTTTCAAGCATCCTTCAAGAAGCCGTTGAATCCAAACAACCAGAAATTCAAATTAACACAGCCATTGTAGCTGATAAAAAGCAAATTCTTCCTGAGTTTTCTGCTCTGATGCGAAAATTTTTTAAAGCTGAATATCTGCCTCATAACAAGAAAGAGATCAATGCCTTTGTAAAACAAAAAACAAAAGGGGTGATTCAACAGATTTTAAATAGTGAGCCAAATGGCGATATGTTGATCAATGTGACCTGCTTTAAGGGACTTTGGGAAAATGAATTTAAGTTTTTAGGGGAACGGCCTTTTTATGGCATTGATGGAAAGGAGACTGACGTTCAATTTATGAAGAAGCAAGCGAACATGGGTTTTTGTGAAATCGAAGATCCATCTTTTCCTTTTACAATAATTGAGCAAGCTTATCAAACCAAAGATTTAAAAAAATGCTCTTTTGTTATCTTTGTACCTAAAAGAAGAAAAAACATTAATCATTTAGAAAATAAGCTAGAAGATGAGCAGTTTTTAAAAGAATGCTTTTCAAAAGTCCATCAATCTCAGAAAGAGCTGATTCTTAAAATGCCAAAAATAGATATTAGGACAGAAATAACAATGCTTAAACCGCTTTTAGAAAAGGAGTTTGGATTTAAAAATTTTCCTGCACTTATCAAGTTTGATGGAAATGAAATCGACGAAATTATTCAAAAGAGTCGGATACAATGTGATGAAAAGGGAACAAAAGCTGCTGCGGTCACTTATTTAACCACAAGAGGTCTTTGCTCTCTCCCTTCCTTTACATTAGATCAACCTTTTATTTTCTTCATTCGCTTTGAAGGAATGACTCTCTTTAGAGGAGCGATTAAAAGTCAGAAGGGACTTTTGACCTCTTCTTAAAATTTGAGATTCTTGTATCACTCATTGAACTTTGTGTGTTGCTACCGAATCTTTGCTTTGTAAGCATAATGTGAAAGATCCCTTCAGCTTCAAGTTTGCCACTTATCCCTCGGAGTACGATCTATTTTCTCTTTAGAGTTGCCTAAGTTTTGACTCAAAAAAGATTGTTTATGGATGTAGATCATCAATGGAACTTCGTTTTGGATATATTTTTTCTTTTACCCCACATTCCGCACCCTTCATCCTGATAAATAGATTTTTTCAAACGGTTCTCCTAATATCATCAGTATATGTCTTTTAGTCGGATTCAAATTCAGCACCGTTTCTTTTACCTTAGACTTGCCTTTTTGAAGGAGGAGATGGACCCCTTCAAAAAT
>JANQJX010000228.1 GCA_028281425.1 Simkania sp. | reverse complement strand
CCGAACAATTTTTCAGTTCAAGATAGGTCCTTTCAAAAACGCTAAGAAATTCTCGAATGAATAAGTTTGCAACCTCACCTAAAAGAATTGATTGGATGTGTGAGCGAAACAGAGCATGCGGATTTTTTCAAGGGTGGTGTAAAATAGGGGTGAATGCCACGAGGCATTAAGGGGAATCCCCCCAAAGGCTTTATATTGAAAGTGCTCTTTTTTATTTTGGGTGACACAATCAAGCGTTTGCTAAAAGCACGTGAACACCCCATCGCTTTTGATAGAAATGTCGATGGCGCGAATTGGTAACAACTTGGGGTTCAATAGTCAAAAAACAATTGCCCTACTGACTTTTTCTTGATAGGCAATGGAAAGAGACACATGCTCTTCAAGATGTTCTCTGACTTTTTGAAGCGCAACATCTGGATGATTGCATTCACTGGAGAGATGGGCTAAATAGACATGTTTTAATTGGGGGTGTTTGATCTCTTTAAGAAGCTTAGCACACATCTCATTCGAAAGGTGCCCTTGTCTGCCCAAAACGCGTTGTTTATAAAAAGGAGGACGTCCGCATGCGTGCACCATGGAAGGTTCATGATTTGCTTCTAAATAGAGATAATGACAGTTTTGGAGATGTGCCTTTACCAATGTTGTGACAAAACCAAGATCGGTACAAATCCCTATTTTAATGCCAAGAAGTTCACAAGTAAATGCGACTGGATCTAATGTATCGTGTTGCACTGTGAAAGGATGAATTTTGATATCTCCAAATTCAAAAGATTCTCCTGTTGAAAAAATTTTAAAACGGGGTTTATGGTCGAAAAGTTGCATCAGAGCTTTTGCTGTCTCACTGTTAGAAAAAAGGGGAATATTTAAATCAGAACAAAGCTTTTGAACTCCTCGAATATGATCGGTATGCTCATGGCTAATCAAAACAGCATCGATTTCATAAATTGAAACAGCAATCTTTGCTAAACGTTCTTTAACCGCTTTAAAACTAATTCCCATATCGATCAAGAGTTTGGTTTTTTCTGTTCCAAGATAAAGACAATTCCCTTTTGAACCCGATGCTAAAGGACAAAATCCTTTCATAAAACTCCTGATGATTTTTTTTCTCTTTAAGACTGCCTTGAACTGAAAAATCATAAAATTTTTCAGTCCAAGGCAGTCTCCTTTTGAACATAAAACAATCATAAAAAAAAAGATAAAATTTAGCCTAGCTTTATTTTTACCTGTTTAACCTGCATTTCGTGTGCGACTGCTTTTTGTTTTGCGTAATTTGGAAATTTGGTTTTAAGATTTATTCCATAAATAAAATTATCTAATTTAGTAGATACAGATTTATAAAAATTTGACAAAATTAATTGCTAATTTATATATATCAAAAAGATGGAAGTTCGGTTAAATATTCGATATAAAAATCCTTGAACAGATGTTTCAAATCTTCAAAGAAAACTTGTGAAAAATAGAGGTAAATCATAGACCTAATGACTTTGAACTCAAAAGAAGCCACTTTAGCAGAAATTGATTCTACAATAGATCAGCTCATAAACATCGCTAAAACACTCAAACAAATTGAAGATAAAAAAAGCTATGCCTTAGAAATAGCCGCTCTTAAAAAAACAAAAGAAAGTCTTTTTGCTCATCTCATCTATCTTCAAAATTATCTCGAAAAAAAAGAAAACAATGTCCCTTTTCCTTTTGAAAAGCCAATGAAAAAATTCTCTAAAATAGCTGATTTCCCAAAGATTCATAAGAGAAGAAAAACCTTTATCAAACAGAGATCTGAAAAAACATTCTTTTAACCCATATTTCACATGCCCAATCTAGAAAAATCTGCATGCGTTGTTTCTCTTGGACATTTCATAAATTCTTTTGGGTGAGTTTGCAAACTTATCCATTCGAAAATTTCTTAGGCCTCAAAAAACACTTGTGGAAGCCTTTTCGAAAGAGTTGGCGTAAAATGTGGGTTTAGCCCGTATTTCGTTTTCCCTCTCTGAAAAATCCACTTGCTCTTAAGGGTCTATGAATTTGCATCTTTCACAATTTTCGAAAAAAATCTCAATGGATCCGAAGATGGAACTTCAGTTTTAAAATTTTACCAAGTTAAAGTGGAAAAGGATTGGTATTCGTTAACTCGAGTTTCGAAAAAGTTTTTTTCTTTTCCTAAATCAATTGTTTCACTCATCCAGGGAAAAGGGTTTGTCGATCCATATTCTACTTTAAGACCGATTCTCTCTAAACGCCTATCAGCAATATATTGAGCATATTCTCGAAACATAGGATGACTCAGTCCAAGAATTCCTTTAGGCAGGCAATCTTTAGCATAATTGATTTCGAGTTCAACTGCATATTTGATCTGATCTTTAATATAGTTTTGAAATGAAATCGACCAAAGAGAGGGATTTTCTTCTTTAATCCCATTGATTAGGTCAATTCCAAAATTGAGATGAATGGTTTCATCACGCAAAATGTATTGAAATTGTTCTCCAATTCCTGTCATTTTATTTTGGCGATGGAGGGATAAAATCATTGCAAAGCCACTATAGAAAAAAATGCCTTCCATAATGATGTAGTAACCGATAAGGTTTTCAAGGAATTTTTGAGCGCCTTCTTTTGTTGTAGTTGTAAAAGTCTCGCTGAGTAAATCTTCGGTCAGTTGCATTTCAAAGGCATCTTTTTCATGAATCGCATCAATCTCATTATACATATTGAAAACCTCTCCCTCATCAAGATTAAGAGATTCAACAATGTAGTGAAAGGTATGGGTATGGAGAGCCTCTTCAAATGCTTGTCTTAAAAAGTATTGACGGCATTCGGGATTGGTGACGTGCTTGTAAATAGAAAGTACAATGTTATTAGCAACAAGACTTTCAGCAGTACTAAAAAATCCGAGATTACGCATGATCAGTAAACGTTCAGCTTTGCTAAGTTGGTCGGATTTCCACAGTTCAATGTCTTTTGCCATGGGAACTTCTGTAGGCATCCAATGATTAGCACATCCATAGAGATAATGTTCCCAAGCCCACTTGTATTTTAAAGGCATCAGTTGATTGACATCGACTGTAAGACAATTGATAAGCCTTTTTTCAGATGCTTTTGCTCTTTTTTTAATGCTTTCTTTTATTTTTAGGTTTTTTTCCTTTTTTGAGTTTTGATCTGAAGTTATCATATTATTTTGGACTCCTATTAAAAGTTATTGACAGCTTTCACAACCTTCTTCTAAGTTACATGCGGGAAGATCTCTTTTTTTTCGATCTTTTTCTTTTTGATGATTGGGATCTTTATGCTCCCTTTCGATCTTGATGCGAGATGAAGGAGAGGCATGCTTCATCCATCTTGGTTGCAAGTTTCTTTGGTTGATATCAATTGTTGATTTTTCAATTTGAGTTGCAGCAAGTGTACGTAGATAGTAGAAAGTTTTAAGTCCTTTACTCCATCCCAACTGATACATTTTATCCAATTTTTTCCCACTTGGCTCTTTGAGATAAAGGTTAAGAGATTGTCCTTGATCTATCCATTTCTGGCGGCGACTTGCTGCTTCGATGATCCATTCGAAATCGATTTCAAAAGCAGTTAAAAATTGAAGTTTGATTTCAGTTGGGATTTTTTCAATTTCTTGAATCGATCCATCAAAATATTTTAGATCATCAATCATCTGATCATCCCATAATCCGAGCTTTTTAAGTTTTTCGACAAGATAGGAATTTAAAATGGTAAATTCCCCAGAAAGATTGGATTTAACATAGAGGTTTTTATAATTAGGTTCGTTTGAAGAGCTTACCCCGACAATGTTTGCAATGGTAGCTGTAGGTGCGATTGCTAGGGTGTTGCTATTACGCATCCCATTTTTTTGAATGGTAAGACGTACTTTTTCCCAATCAAGCCTTTTTTTGCGATTCATAGTGACTTTTTCTCCCCGCTCTTTTTCAAGGAGATCAATCGTATCAATGGGAAGAAGCCCTCTTTCCCATTTAGATCCTTTATAGCTGGGGTAAGGATTACGCTCTTTTGCAAGTAGGCTTGAAGATAAGATTGCATAATAAGAAATCATTTCCATACTTTGATCGGCAAATTC
>JANQJX010000201.1 GCA_028281425.1 Simkania sp. | reverse complement strand
CTCCTTGGATACAAAGATGACCAAGGCGAGTTTGTTTCATCAAGGTCTCAATGATCCTATCGCCTCCAAATTCTTGTGCTATAAGAGCATCGATTTCACTTTTTTCTTCCAAAAAATCTTTCAATGAGAGTCTCGTGATATCTTGTTTCTATTTGAAAAACTCATATGTATCCATTCAATCACATCGATTGAAACAATCGGACAGAGTGAACATATGTACGTCTGAAACACTCGACTCCTGAGGTAAAGAGTATTGCGGAAACGACAGACCAAACTCTTGGTGGAATTGGACAAGAAGAAGGATCGCGATCACAAAGGTATAATGCCATACATCCCATACAACCCAGTGTCATAGATATATATGCCAGAGTCTTATATCCATTTATGGTTTCCAAAAGTGAAGTAAGGTGTTCATATTGGTTTTTAATTTTTATTGTATCATGAGATGCTGGCGAAAAAGTAAACTTAAGCGGTGAGTTATGTTGCAATATTAGCCTATGGGTTCTTGTTGATTCTGAATTCATTGATGTCATTGGGCTTTGATTTGGGATTGTATTAGATGATGGTGCATGCGATGGTGATGCAAGCAATGTAGGTGGAGTAGTCATCATTTTCTCCTTGGGTTAAAAGTCATTTATGTTGAACATCAAGTGTAGATACAGCAGAAATATGGGGCTGATCTTCTTGATTTTATGTTTTTAATAAATCATCGGAAAGCAAGTATTACATGGTTAATAAATGTATTCAATTTGAAAAGCTTCTTTTTTTTCGAATATCAAAGACAAGTGCTTTGGGAAGTTGATTTAAAGGAATAAAATACACCCCCTCTTGATTTTTAAGTCCTCTTAAAAAAATGTAATAAATCCCTTTGATGGGGTGAGAATCTTTCTTAAAAGATAAGTAACGTCGAAGCGCCTCTATATAAATTTCAGCTTGTAAAAAGTAGTCTGATTTTTTGATTGTTTCTTTAAGAGATTCATGATGATAGTCAGAGAGCTTGTTTGTTTTCCAATCGATAAGATAATATCCCTTTTTTTGGAAAACAATCAAATCGATAAAACCTTTTAACCCTTTATTTGGGGTTAAAGAGAAGAGAAATTCTACTTCAGGATAAAGGGCATTTGAGGGGATATCTTTCAAGCAAAAACCCTCTAAAGGGGTATGAAATGCCAGGTCGATTAAAGTGATAATATTTTTTCTCCATGGTTTTAAAGGAGAACAAGTGGTTGCACTTGTAATAAGGTTTTCAATTTTTTTTAAGTCATAGGGATGGCTCATTTTTTCTTGAATGATTTTTTCTAATAGAAAATGAAGTAAAATTCCCGTGTGAGTTCCTTTAGGAAGCTCGTGATCTTCAATCTCAGAGGGCTTTACTTCTTCTTTCTTTGAAAGAGAAGAGAAAGAATCTATTTGGTATTTGAGTGTTTCAAAGTGTGCTTTTTTAGGCGGGTGAAGCGTAAAAGATGCTTCTTTTAAAGGAAGGGCAGACTTTTTTTCGAGGTAGGTGATCGTAGATCCAATTTGACTTGCAATGTCCTCTAAAGAGGGTAAATCTTGAAAAAAAATCTCAAAAGAAGATCTTTGATTCAAAGGAGACTTTTTTTGCTCTCGTTGAATAGAGGCTGCGAGATAAAGTCGTTTTTTAGCGCGCGTTAAGGCAACATAAAATTCTCTTTTTTTCTCTTCTTGAGCATCGATGAGAGCCTCCCTACATTTCTTATGTTTGCTATCAAAAAGGAGCCATTTTTTTTTATGGCGAAGAAAAGTTGGCTTTGTTTTGTAACGACTTAAAACCCCAAGGGCAAAAACGATGGGAAATTCGAGACCTTTGCTCATATGAATTGTCATGATAGAAACAGCGTTAAGATCACTGATCATTGAGCGGTGATATTTTATTTCATCATTTGGCAGATGATGCAGAAAAAAAAGAAGCTGAGTTAAGGTGATATGTTCTTTGAAACTTTTTTCAATGAGAAGGGTTGTAAATTGCATGAAATCACTATAATGCTCGAGGTTTTCTCTTTTTACTAACTTTTCGAGAAGAGAAGAGGGATCTATCCATGACGTGTTTAAAAAGGCATCTATGGCCCTTTCAAGACCTTTTTTTTCAAATAGATATTGCAAATGATGAAAGAAAGTGTTTGCTTTAACCGTTAAGCTTTCTTCTTTTTTGATCTGATGGTGAGTATATCCTAAGAGAGGATGAGATAAAACAAGCTTAGATAAACGAGGTTCAATCAAGGCTTTTAAAAAAGCTTCGAATAAAGAGAAGAGAGGAGAATTGCTAAGAGATTCACTGCTTTTACTTGCTATAGGAATATTTAATCCTTGCAAATACATTTTAAGGCGAAAAGCTTGATAGCGATCTTTAATAAGAACGGCGATATCTTTAAACTCAGCCTCTTTTTTTTGAGTTAGTTTTTGAATTTCTTTTGCGATAAATGGAAAAAGGTAATGCGTTTCGACAAAATGAGTTGATTGCTTTTTTTTTTCTTCGAAAGCAAAAAAATGAAGTGGACTCAATCCATCACTAAAAGAGGTTTCTTCTATGTGAGAAGCGGGCAAAACTTCTTTGTAGGGAAAATTTTTATTGAGAAGAAAAAGGGCGTTGAGTTGAGATAAAAGAGTTTTCTCGCTTCTGTAGTTGATTTTGAGATCAAAATGACTTTCCATGACTTCTTTTGCTTTAAAATAGGTTGTGAGGTCAGCATTGCGAAATCCATAGATGGCTTGCTTAGGGTCTCCGACAAGATAAAAAGCTTGAAGCTTGGGTTTTAAAAAGAGCTTTTTAAAGATCTTCCATTGACGATCATTGGTATCTTGGAATTCATCGATGATCACGCTCTTGTAATTTCTTTGGACTTTTTGTAGAAAAGAAGGGATTTCTAAAGCTTTTTCCATCACTTTAAGAAGATCATCAGGTCCTATGAACTCTTTCTCTAGATAGATCTTTTTTTGAATCTCATTTGAAAGGCGCATCAAAAGGCGTTTTGGATTGCTTCCTTCTTCAATAAGAGGTAAAAGGGTTTCTCTTAACATGTAAAGCGGCTTAACATCTTCGAGGGGAACCTTTTTTTGGGTGCGATTTTCCTCTTTGAAATAAGAAAGAAGGGAAGAAGAGTCTTTCAAAAGATCCTCAAAGCGCTTGAGGTCACTCAAGGCGCTGAGTTGTTTTTGGAAACATTGTTTGAGTGTTCCTGCTTGGTCACAAATCCCTTTAAAAGCAGGAGCAAGACGAAGATAGCTCTCTTTTGAGATTTTTGGAAGGTGATGTTTTAGTCTTTCAAAAGTTTTAACCAATTGATCATAGCCTAGGCTTGGAGGAAATTCTCCCTCTTGCTGAATAAAAAAAAGAATTTTGTCGATGAGAACTTCTTTGTCATAAAGAGAGTATTTTAAAAGAGAATGAAGTTGCCTTGTATGGTAATTCTTTTCAGACAAAGAATGTTGCAAGTAATGCTCAATTTCCCTTTTTAAATTAAGAGAATCCTTCTCTGTTTCCATGCTAAAAAGGTCAAAGTTAATATTTGCCTCAAAAGCGAAGGTCGTAAGCATTTTTTGACAAAAAGCATGGATTGTGAAGATTTGAGCTCGATCAAAGTCAAAAAGAGTCTCTTCTACAATCTTCTTTGCCTCTCTTTTTTTTTCGGCACTAAGAATGTGGATATAGGGAGGAGAAAGGTCAAAAAGGTGTTCTAAATTATGACGAATTCTTTTTTTGAGATCTCGCACAGCAGCTCGAGTGAAAGTCACAACAAGAATCTCACTGATTGGGACCTTTTGTAACAAAAGCCGAATCACAAGGTGTTCAATCGTAAAGGTTTTTCCTGTTCCGGCTGATGCTTCAAGGCAAAAATATCCTCGAGGATCAAGTTTAGGGTCTAAACAATCAAACATCAATTAGCTTCCCATGGCTTCTATTAAGGGTTGAAATGTCTTTTTGTATAAAGGATTCCAAAAATCGAGGATGGCTTCCATATTATAACCCTCCTTATGAAAAGCCCATTTGACGTAAGGATCTGTTGTTTCTTTAATGAGCTTCAAAAGTTGACTTTCTTTTCTTTTAACAAAAGCCTCAAAAAATGAAGGGATGGCGGGGGAAGGAAAATAAGATGCCTGTTCAAAATAGAGAAGGTAAGAGACAAGTGCATCTATTGGGTCAAAAGGAGAAAGAAAAAGCCTTTCTTTTGTTTTTGTCAATAAAAGCTCCTTTTTTGCTGGCACATCCATGATACAAAAAACTAAAAAAAGGGGATAGATTTTTAAAAGATCTTTCCATGTTTTTTCTCCATGAAAAATGAGGCCTTCATGAGAGAGATGACTTAAAGTCCCAGAAATCAAAAACTCTCGGTTCTTTGGGAGAACAACTTTTAATGGGGATTTTAAAGTGAAAGAAAACAAGGCTTCTTTTGAACCCACAAGAGCTTTTAAATTCTCTTCTAATTTTTCTATCTCTTCATAAGAAGATTGATAGGCAATCTCTTTAAAGCGACCTAGAGGAAGTTTTCCCCTTTTTTCTGCCATTTCGAAAGCTTTTTCAAAGCCTTCTTCCAAAGAGACTTTTTGAAGAAACATTTTATTGAGAGGAGAAAGTGCATAAAGTTCATCTTGCTTTCTATAGTCAAGATAAAGCCCAAGCTTTTGATTAAAATAAAAACGAAGAGGATGTTTTGCAAACCGATGCAGGTCTTTAATCTCGAGAGATCTTTTTTTTTCTAAGGGGTAAGAGGGAGGTGCAAGCGTTAAAAATTCGGGAATAAAAGGAGTTGAGGGGGATGTTTTATCATAAAAAGAACAACTAGCAAGATAGTTTTGTCTTGAAAAACTCAACCCCTGTTTTTCAAAATAGCTTTTATGAAAAGCAAAAGGAGGGGTTACATGAGTCAAAGCTTTTGAGACCTTTTCTTTTCCAATAGAATAAGATTGGTCTAAGTAAGAAAAAAATTCCTGAATAAAAAAGGAAGGAGAGACTTCTTTGCGATCTTCTTCACTTGTATGAACATAGCTTAAAAGAAAATGAGAAGAAGCTGCACATAAAGCCTCTAAAAATAGGGTGCGATCTTCTTCTTGTAAAGTCACCTCTTCTTTAAGCTTTAACTTTTTTAGAGAACTTTGAAGAGAAAGGCGAGGAAAAGAGTGTTCATCCATCCCTATTAAGCAAATCACCTTTGCACTATCTATTGCACCGAGTTTTAAAGAGGTGAAACGGAGCTTTTCCATGCCTCCTTCTCTTTGGATTCCTCTTCTTTGATTTAAACTTTCTTTCAGATAATGATAGATAGAAGAAAAATGGAATAAAGCCGAAGGGATTTTTTTTGACATCTTCTCAAGTTTCTCAAGCTTTTCTTCAACAAGCTTATAAGCATCTCTTTCATCATCATCGATATAAAAATAATGGATGAGTAAAGAGCGCAAATAATCACTCCACTCTTTGAGTGATAAACTCTTTTTTTCTAAAAAAGTGACCTCTTTTCCTAATCCTCGAATGATTGAAATTCCTTTGCCGATCAGCTCGCTATCTGAAAAATCATAAATCAGATTAGGCCAGGGGGTTTTTTCTTTAGGAAGTTTTGCAAAATGCATCAATGTCCGTTTAAAAGTCTTTTCAAATGTTCCCATATCATGGACATTTTCATTGTCATTCTTATTTAAGAAAAAAGCACGTTGCCAAGAGCTTACCCCCCATGTTACGCCTCCTTTTTCTAGCCATTTGCGTAAAAAATCCATTTGATTTTCACTGAGTTTAAAACGGCGCTTAAAAGGAGCATAAGAAAAAAGTTTCAAGACAGAATCGATTGAAAATCGCTCTCTAGGAAGAGAAAGCAAACAGAAAAAAGCCTCGATAAGCCCCTTATCTTCCATAAGAGGAAGATCAAAAATTGTAAAAGGAAAGAGAGAGGTATCAGACCCAAAAACAAAAGAAATGGAAGGGGCATAAAGGGAAATATCGGGAGCATAAACACCTATTTCTGAAAAATGAATCTTTTCTTTTTGCGTTAAAAAAAGAAGCCTATCATAGAGAACTTCAACTTCCCTTAACTTGGATAAAGAGCCATAAAGTTTAATGGAATCATCTTTTTTGATCTCTATTTTTTCTATTTTAGCATTCGATCTAAAAAGTAAAATATCATTTTGCACACGATGAAGAAGGCTTTTTTCATCTTTAGGTGGATAAGCTTCTTCGATAAGAAAATCGTTTTCTTCAAAAAAACGGAAGTTTCTTTTTAAAAGAGATCCAAATTGAGCTAGAAGAAAAGGGCGTTCTTTTAAATAAAAGCTCAGCTCTTCTTGCGATTTAAAGTTGACTTTCTTTTCAAACCAAATACGCTCTTTTTCTGAAAAAATATCGGTCCAAAACTCTTTACAAGGAGAGAACTGGTAATAATAGACAGCACACAAATGACCAATTTTTTGAAAAAAAAGATGATAGATAGGGGGTAAATAGGGGAACTTGAAAAGATGAATTTCTAAGAAAGGGGAACTTTTTTTAAAAGAAGTTGTAAGCAATTTTGAAAAAGTATCCCAATTGGAAAAAAGATGGTGATAGAGAGTTTGTTGCCAGCCTTTTTCTTTTTTCCACATCTCTAAGGAATCCCCCCCATATTTTGCATAAGAAAAAAAAAGTTGTGCAAGTGCAAATGCAAGCCCCTCTTCTTTCTTAATGTTTCCTTTTTCTAAATAAGGATCTAATGGGGGGCATTTTTTGAAAGATGCTTGCAGATAAAGAGCCATAAGAGGGGGCGATAAAATCTCAAAAGATTGTCCTGTCAATTCTTTAAAAATAAACTGAAGTCCTTTTCCAAGTTCCATGAAATCAAAGCCCATCACAATGTCAAAACATTTTAAAAAATAAGTTGAGAGCTCATTTTTTTGCTGCAAATCTGGCATTAAAATTAGCTTTTTTGAAAAGGGTTTGGAGGGGAATGAGTAGAGATTTTCAGCAAGTTTTTCTCTTAATTTTTTAAAATCAGAACTTACGAAAACTTTTGGGACCATTGAATTTGCCTTATGGAGAAGCAATGTTTGCAAAGAAGTTTATCATGATTGTCAAGACGCTAAAGAAGCAAGGGGAAAACATCATATGATCCGAACAATTTTTCAGTTCAAGGCAGGCCCATCCAATAAATTTTCTCGGCAAGTTTGCAAACTTATCCCTTCGAGAATTTCTCAAATCTTGAAAGACACTCAAGCATGCCTTTTCCCATAGGACATGCGAAATATGGGCGAGTGAAAGTAAAATTGGAGATATTTTTTAAGAAATTTGCTAATTGGCCGTTTTTAGAGGGTTCGAGAATATACCCCCTTTTTGTTCTTTCTCGATTCCCGAAATATCTGTGAGTAGTTCCAATGTGTAAGTTACAAAATCCTTTCCCTTATAAAGGTGTTTGATTTTTTCTCTTTCTGCCTCATCTTTAGTGAAAGAATTGAATAAATGAGCTTCCCTCCCAAACTCTTCAGCAAAAGTTAAAAGACTTAAGAAGAAAGCTTTTAAAGACGCTTTTGACAAAAAACAGCCCTTAAAACGTAT
>JANQJX010000174.1 GCA_028281425.1 Simkania sp. | reverse complement strand
CAAAGCAAAGGGGGGTAGATTGGCAATTTACCGTTGGAGATGCAAGGCGCAAACTAAAATCAATTTATCCTAAAATTAAATATTGACGTAGCACTAGTTTATGTTTTGTCTACTCACTGCATTCCAACAGGAAAGCCCATTTTTGCTGTTTGTTATAAACGTGTTGTTGTTGTAGGTAGATTTTTGATTGGTTTCGCTTTGTAAAGAGGCATATCCTGTTGCTTTGCATAAGTTTTGAGCGCTTTTAATATATTTAGCAGTCCTGTTAGCAGCATTTTGAGCTGTTTCCTGAAACAAAAGTTGAAATCTCTTTTGGATTTTGTGATAGATTGACTTTTGGTTTATGTTATTTGGGTCAAATTCTGTTTGATTTTTACACCGCACTAGATCAAGTTCATGTCCCGTAGCAACAATTTTGCATGCTAGTTGATTTTTTTGATTCTTCTTAAAGGCTATAGCTTCATTCGATTTTTTTGGCCAGTAGCTTATGACGTTTTGTGTCCATTGAATCATTTTTGGATCGATGCCAAGCTGCTGAGCATATTCCTGATAAATTTGGGCTGATCGTTTATTATAGGGATCTTTTGAGATGTGGGAACCTTCATTAATACGACCAGAACGG
Organism: Simkania sp.; assembly: GCA_028281425.1. GTDB lineage: Bacteria > Chlamydiota > Chlamydiia > Chlamydiales > Simkaniaceae > JANQJX01. The sequence continues at coordinate 7,179 of JANQJX010000174.1, read as the reverse complement.
AGACAGTAAGCTGCTAACATTAAATTTAGCTCTTCTTTTTCTGTAAAAGGAGATTTTTTTGCTTTTTTCAACTCTTTTAATATCTCTTGAGTATGCTTTGCTTGTCTTACTGCTTGAGTTCCATTATGATTGGCTCGAGGAGCTGGATTATTAACGGGGTTGGTGTTTTTTGTCCCTGGATAATTTACATCGAACGTTGTGTGATTGATCCAATGAAAGATGTGAGGAAGGTCCTCTTTTGTTAAGTTAAGGTGAAAAATATTCGCAATTGAGACCTCAATGGGCTGATGAGGCTTATTATTAAGGTTACCCTTTTCAACATTCACGCGATAGGTTCCTGGAATGGTTTTTTTCATCCTTGTTTGTTGAACGGTTTCATTGAGGCGTTTTGCATAGTAAATGTAAGCAGTATTGAGTTTTTGTTGAAGGTAGTGCTTATTGTAAATAGGGGTGACTTTATCATCATTGAACTCATACCAGATTCCGTCGATCAGGCGAAAAGCTGTATAATGCCCTGAAGCAGATGTGCCTTCATGATGAATAAAAGCTTGGATTTGATATCTTACATCCTGCTTTTGGTTTTGAATATACTTTTGCTTGATTGAAAAAGTTGGGTTGATTTTGAGAGGGGTGTAATTTTTTCCCCCAGAAGAGGTGAAGCGTTTAACAGAGAATAAAATGTGGTCTTGAGGGTTTTTAAATTGTACTTGTTCGCTTTGGATTTCTAGTGCTCCCTTTACGTTACCTTGATCTATAGTGTGATTGTTTGAATCGAAACGTTTTTTACAAGAACAATAGCTTTTAAAAAGGTCTTCTAGAGTTGCATCTTTTTGTTCGATAGGGAACATAATAGATCCATGAAGCTGTGGCTTAGAAATCTTTAAAAAAGAGCCTGGGAATTGGGTGGCATTTTCGTATTTGCATCGTTTTTTTACGCTATATTGCTTGGTGTTGATAAGATTGAAGTAAAGAGGATGACTCTTTGTGTTTGGATTTTCGGTAGCTTCTAGAAACTTTGAGAGGAATTCCTGTGCATCTTGCTGATTTGGACTGTTTGCGTTTGAGGCATTGTTCCATCCAAGTTTTTTCATATTTTCCACAAATTTTGGGCTTGGAGAGGTTCCTTTTTTTCTGAAATTGTTTAGCGCAGAAAGTGAGTTTTGTGTATGTAATACATTTTCTGGTATGGAAGCAAGCAACTGAGTAGATGCAATGACATAGCAATTATTTGTCAGTCCTCGTTTTAAACCATGAGGAAGTGTTGCTTTGTTCTTGTTTGATGGAACGTAGGTTCTCTTTGCTTGTCTAATGGTTGGTTTGGATAAAATTGAATCAAGTAGATGGCTTGCATTTCTTTGTTGTTGTTTGAAGATCTCATTGACGACATAGATGTCAACAATTGTATCTGAAAATTTTTTCCAACATTTTTTGGTTTTTTCGTCGGTAGGCACTAATATTGATGGATTAGAAGAATTTTTTTTCGACAACAAGTGGATAGACTTTTGATCTATATAATCAACGTGATCGAAATCAATATTAGAACTTGTTTGTTTTAAATTGTTTAAAAAATCTTTTACTTGGGTTTCTATTTTTTTGGCAAGGGCATTCGTCTTTGCTTGGTCTCCATTTTTAAAATCTAAAAACTCATAGGTGTTATTATTTTTAACACGTATTAAAACTGTAACTTGATACTTTTGATTGTTAATTGTTACAGGGTTTTCTAATTCAAGCCCAAGTTTATCTATCTCTTTTGCCTTTTTAACCTGGTCTGAAGGGGTCAATTTTGTAACACTACTCATAATTTATTTATTTTTTAATTGTTTTATTAACTTATATATTAATTATATCATTTTTTTTAATAAAATGAAAAACTTTCTTAAGTAAATGAAATTAAATGGTTTATGCATCATCGATATTTAAGATAGAGAAACTTATGCCATATAAAAGGGATATCTTGAACTGGAAAATCATCGTCTAAAGGGTCTTTTCGCCTTAGCCCGCATTTCGCGTGCCCAATCTAGAAAAATCTACATTCTTTATTTTGCTCACACATCCCATAAATTCTTTTAGATGAGGTTGCAACCTTATCCATTCGAGAATTTCTTGAGATTTCAAAAAACATTCGCGTGTGCCTTTTCGAAAGAGGGGCATGCGAAATGCGCGGGTGAGGCTTGAGAAAGTTGCACATCTCTTGCTTTCAAGAAGTTATGAATTGGCACCTTTCTCAAGCCTAGGGAGAAAAGATCCTTTAGACGGTGATTCTTCAGTTTAAGGTAGGCCCATTATGTCAATTTGAGACAAATTAAATTTTTGAAAAAAATGAGAAATCCCCTCCGAAAAATTGTACACTACAAATGGTAAACTTGAGTGAAGGCACTCCCAAAACATGGAGAAATTAAAAGGTTGATATCAAGGATGAGCCCCTATTTCGCTTGCCCTTTTAAACATCCACGTTTAGGAGAAATAGGGGTTAAAGAGGGGAATACTTTTCTTTTAAATAGTTCATATAAGGAAGAGGGGAGAACTCTTCTTTTGAAAGCATTTCGATGATTTCCAAAGATTGATAGCGACGTCCAAAACGGTAGATATTTTCATTTAAGAAGAGGTGAATGAAAGAAAAATTTCCCGAAGCAATTTGGGTTTCAAAATCGGGAAAGGTCTTTTTTAAAGTTTCATAAATTTGTCCTGCATAAAGAGTGCCAAGTGCATAGCAAGGAAAATAACCAAAAAATCCTGCTGCCCAGTGAATATCTTGCAGGCAGCCTTCTCTATCATTTTGTGGCTGAATCCCAAGAAGCTCGTTTGTTTTTTGATTCCACATATCTGGAAGGTCTTTGACCTTTAATTTTTCTTCAAAAAGGAGGAGTTCGATTTCAAAGCGTAAAATAATGTGGAGGATATAGGAAATTTCATCTGCGGAGATGCGAATAGGAGATAAGTGAAAGGAGATAATGCCTTGGTAAAAGGTGTCTAAATCAATCTTCTTGAAATTTTTTGGAAACATCTTTTGTAATTTTGGATAAGCAAATTGCCAAAAGGGACGACTAAGGCCAATAAAGGTTTCGAAAAAGCGAGATTGAGATTCATGAATGCCCATAGAAGCAAATTCTCCAAGCGGAGATCCAAAATGTTCTTTGGGAAGAGAGAGTTCATAAAGAGCATGCCCAGCTTCATGCATGAGAGCGCGAATGGGTTCTATAAGACTCCTAAAATTTTTACAGGTTGTGAGCCTGACATCAGAGGGATGCATCACAAAGCAAAAAGGATGTTCAGAATGATCAAGACGGGAATAATTGCTATTGATTCCAACAAGGTTTAAGAGAAAGTGGTTAAAGTCACTTAAAGCTTCTTTAGTCTCTTTGATTTGAAGAAAAGAGGTCGAAGCTTGAGGCTTATTTGCAACTGTTTTTAAAAGATTTTTTAAAAAAGGTTTTAATTGCGCAAAAAACAAGCGTAATTTTTTCGTTGTCATCCCTTTTTCATGGAGGGAGAGAAGGGCATCATAAGGGTGGTCTTCGTAAGTAAGATAGTCTGCTTTTTGCATGCATAAGGAGAGAATGGATTCGAGATAAGGAGCAAAAGAATTAAAACAGTTGTTTTTCTTTGCATCTGACCAAGCGCTTGTTGCTTTTGAAGTTATTTTAGCAAAATTTGTGACAAAAGCAGCTGGAAGATGGATTTGGTTTAAATAATCAGACCGCCATTCTCTTAAATTTATCTTTTTTTCTTCATCGAAATCTTCTATAAGAAAGGTTCCTGTCTTAAGATTGATGAGCTGACTTAAGGCTTTTGTGAATTTTTTTCCTGTTTTTGTTTCATGGATGATTGTTGAAATTAAACCATTTTGTTCACTCCGAAAGGAAAGAGCTCCTTTAGGCATGAAAGTCTCTTGGTCCCAGTTTAAGATGGCTTTTAGAGATTTGAGAAGCGAGAGCTTTTTTCCAATTGCTAAAAGGTCTTCATAAGCAGAATACATAAGTTTGGCTTTTTAACTTTAAGCAAATTTCTTTGATATTAACATGTTTGAGATAAAAAGACGATTTTTTTTGGCACCAGAAAAAACAATCTGCCGCTCTTGTCGAAAGAGTAGGAATGCGAAATAGGGGTTATTTCATCGATTTGGTGTTTAAAAATTTTCTCCCAAAGAAAAAAAGAAATAAAAAAGTAGGTGTTAAAAAAGCCCAAAAAGGGGAGACCACTTGAGCTTGAGATAAAATCAAGCAAGCTTTGAGCACTGAGAAAAAAGCAATGTATCCAAAAATGGCAATAGCAAAGAGAATAAAAGGGCTTGAAGAAAGTTTAAAGACAATCGTATAGGGAATGATACCAATCATGACAAAAAGAGGAAGCAAGGGCATTAAAAGTTTAAAAAGAAGATGGGACTGTATGGCACTCGTAGGCTTTCTTTTTTTTCTTAGCAAAGAGATAAGATCTTGAATGGAGCGGTTTTCTAAAGGCCTTTCTAAGGTATCTTTAAATGTTGGATCAATGGTGAGCGAAGAGAAAAGAAAGGTGTCAAAAGAATCTTTCTTTTCAATGAATCCGTTTTCATTGCGATTGAGTCTGTCTACTTTGTTTCCAATGCAAAGCCCCTCTTTTAGGCTCAACGTTTTCATCGTATAGATCTCATCGGTTGATAAGACATAAAAGAGATCTAAGAGGAGTCGATTTTCTTGATCATAATCTTGATAAATAAGACGGGAGCCATCTTCGAGCACTAAAATGTGCATGCTCTCTTTATTGTTATAGGGTTTTTTTTTACTTTTGAAAAATTTTTTTTCAAAAAGGTTGATGAAAATAAGAGAACGGGATGATAGCATTTCAGAATTGAAGTAGTTGATCCCAACACATAAAAGGGCAATGAAAAAAAAAGGACGCATGAGGGATTTTATCCCAATTCCTCCTGATTCTAAGGCGAGCAGCTCGTTTTTTCGGTTCATGGAAGTGAGCACTTTTAAAGAAGAAATCAAAAGTGCAAGAGGAAGCAAAAGCGTCAAGCGTTTACTAAAGAGCATGAAATAATAAAGCATCAATTCTTTGATTTTGAGCTTTTCACTTTTCATGATTTGCTGGAGATGCATCGAGTAATCGATAAGAAGATAAAGAAAATAAAAGGAAAAAAGAAAAAGAAAGAAAGTTTTTAGGGTTTCTTTAATTAAGTAACGTTCCCAAAGGTATTTGCCAATCATTCAATTCCTTCCCTAGCCCGTTTTTGAAACCAAAAAGAGCAAGAAAAAATGAGTATATTGGGAAAAAGATAAAAGAAAAGGGAGCGTTCAAAGGAAAGATAATACGATTTTGCAGCAATAGAACAGATAAAGGTCAGTGCTGTTAAAAGGATCGCTAAGATGATTCCTTTTTGTTTTCTTTCTTTTCCAATTTGGAGTCCCATCGAAATCCCCATAAAGGTGAAAGCATAAGTGATAAGGGAGAAAAAAAGGCGACGGTTAAGTTCAAAGTAGAGCTTGTTTTTTATTTTTGGCTTGTTTTTTTGCATTGAGAGCATTTGAATCAACTCTCTTAAAGGATAGAATTCAAATCCCAATGAAAAATGGTCTCTTTGCATCATTTCAGAGAAGGCTTGAGCTGATGTAAACATCTTTTGTTGGTTATCGATAATAAGGTGGTCGAATTGGGTGTGATCATTAGAGTCTATATGAGTGATCAAGGAGACATTTTCTCCAATGAGTTGGTTTTTTTTGAGACAAAGGTGCTTTGCAATTAAAAGAGTTAAACGGTTTTGTGATTTGTTTTGCATTGCAAAGACAACATCACTTGCCTTTTTATCCACACTGCTCATTTCCATATCGATATAAGAGTTTTTGGGTTTAAGTGCTTTATGGTTCTTTATTAAAAAAAGAGGATTGATTGTTGAAGCTTTATAAAATAATTTTTGAGAGAGGAGACGAGATCTGGGTGTGAGTTCAGAGACAATGACAAAGTTGATAAGGGAGAGTAAACAAGCACTTATAAGGAGGGGGATTGTGATTTTTGTTAAACTTAAGCCTACTGAGCGAAAAACAGTAAGCTCGAGGTCCTGGCTTAAGCGTTTTGAGAGTAATATAGCTGCAATCAGACCAGAAATGGGGATTGCAATAGGTAAAATATAGGGAATTTGGCACAATGTAAACAGAAAGAGAGTGACCAAATTTGAATCAAATGAGGCAAGCCTTGCAATTTCTTGAAGCCTTGTTAAGAGAAGAAGCAAGATAAAACTGCTGATACATAAGAAAAAGACCTGAAAGTAGTTGCGGAGCAAATAGCGCCAAAGAAGGGGCATTGTTTTATTGAAGTACACCATTTAATTTGCTTTTACTATATCCTTTTTTCTTTTTTCCCTCAAAGCCGATGTCATATTTTTTAATGAAAAAAATCGCCGATTTCCTTTCTCCTCGTCTAAAAGAAGAGAAAGGTCCTCTTTTTCTTGCATTATCTGGAGGAAACGATTCGCTTGCCCTTTTCTTTTTGCTTTTAGAAGTTCAAAAGAAGATTCCTTTTGAGCTTCATATTGCTCATGTCGATCATGCCTGGAGGAAAGAAAGTGAAGCAGAGGCTAAAGCCCTTGAGAAGCTTGTCCAATTTTTCTCTCTTCCTTTTCATCAAAAACAACTTTCTCCCCTAAAAGGATCAAATTTAGAAGAACGCTATCGCACTGCTCGCTATCAATACTTTGGATCTCTTCAAAAGAAATGGAATTTTCAAGCCCTTCTTTTAGCTCATCATAGAGATGATCAAGCTGAGACAGTTTTTAAGAGATTTTGTGAAGGATCGAGGGTAAAAGGTCTTATTGGGATGAGACAAGAAGCCCTGCAAAAAGATCTAACTCTTTGGCGTCCTTTATTAACCGTAACTAAAGAGGAACTTAAAAATTATCTTAAAGGTAAGGAAATTGCGTCTTTTTTTGATCCAACCAATGATGATTTGCGCTATTTACGCGCTCGTATGCGTCATCAGATTTTCCCTTTTCTAGAAGAAAAATTTGGCAAGAAGATCAAACAAAACTTTTGTCGTTTAGGAGAATTATTTCATGATATTGAATCTTATTTCCAAGAAAGGACAAAAGAGATTGAAAAAAAACTTGTTCGTGGTCCATTTGGCTATTATTTAGAAGAGCCAGAAAGATTTCCAAAGCTCGAACTTCGAGTTTTTTTAGAAGGGAGAGTCAAAAAAGCAGAGGGA
>JANQJX010000166.1 GCA_028281425.1 Simkania sp. | reverse complement strand
CTCTGATAGTCAGATAGACTTTGCTTCTTTCCATAAGTCTACCTAACCTCTGCACTTTATCGTCCCTTTTGCTATGTATTTTACTTTACCTTTGACATTGAGTTGCTTTTCAACTTGTTGGATCTGCGTATGAATCTTGAACCAGGCTTCTATGTAGCCATTTAGGACAAATCGGATTTTCATGGGAAGGTCAAGATCTTCTAGTTCCTGTATCCATTTTTTCGACACAGAGCTTTCTCTGGCCTTTATGTTTAAAACCACACCCCTCATGCCATGAAGGAATCTGTTCATTTAGGGTATGGGTAAGATCCACCACGTTGTAAGGACAATGAGGTGTCATGAACGATCCTTTTGGGATTTTCTGTTAAAAAAGAACAAAAAGAACTTGATTTTAAGATCAAAGCGACTTTGTTTTGTTTTGAATGAAGGTTTGTGAACGGTTATAGTCTTCTGGAATGCCAATGTCAATAAAAGGCTTTTGAAAAACGGTTCCATAACAGCTCTTTTTTTTGATGAAATAGGGGATGATCTCATTTTCAAGAGAGAGAATTTTTTCCTTAAAAGAGGACAAAGCTTTTGGCTTAAAGAGATAGCATCCTCCGTTAATAAGAGGAGAAATTTGATGTTTAAGCATTTGGATTTCCTTTTTCTTATTGATTGAAACACCCCCATAACGCTTGTTCTTTTTCACTTTATAAAGAGCTAAATGGCAGTTTCCTAGAAGGGAGAATTTTTTTAAAGGAATGGTAAAAAAAGTATCTCCATTTAAAACTAAAAAGGGTTGATTTTGCTCTTTGAGATAAGGAAGGGAGTGGAGAAGAGCTCCTCCTGTTCCAAGAGCCTCTTTTTCAATTGCATAGTCAATAGAGATGTTTTGATAGCAATTGCTGAAATAGTTGATAATGAGTTCATGCATATAGCCCACAGAAAGAATAAAATGATCAATCCCTTGATTTGCCCAATAATTGATTAAATAATGAAGAAAGGGTTTTCCATGGATAGGGGCCATGGGTTTTGGACGATCATTGCAAACAGAGCGCAAACGGGTTCCAAACCCTCCGGCTAAGATGATAGCTTCCATTATTTAGAGACAAACAGGTTGTGTTGCTTCATCTAACAAGGTATGAAGGTGGTTGATTTCCCGTTTAAGATTTCTTGGATGATTGCCGACAAAAAAACCAAAGTCATGAGCAGTATTTGCATGGATGATTTCATGTGCACATTCATAATTAAAGTATTTAATGACATCATGGCGCAAAAAATTTCCTCCCGTAATGATACGAAATTGAATCTTATTTTGATCAAGTATTTGCAGGATTTTTTGTCTATTAAAAGAGAACTTGGGATTTAAGATAAGGGTAAAAGCAAAGTAAGAACTTTCTCCATTTTCTTTTTGAATGATGAAACGCTCATCATTTCTAAAAAGGCGGTTCCATTCTTTTCCATTGTCTCTTCTTATTGCGATGAATCGATCAATTTTTTTGAGTTGCTCAATCCCAATAGCTCCTGAAAGTTCGGTGGGGCGGACATTATAGCCCGGAAGAATAAACTGATAGGCTTCAAAAAAATCGTCTGATTTCTCTTGATAGATAGGAGAGGGTTTAGGTAAATGACGTGTCCAACCATGAGATCGAAGAGAAAGCATCAGATGGTAGAGCTCTTCATCATCTGTGATGCAAACGCCTCCTTCTATTGTTGAAATATGGTGGGAAAAAAACAAGCTAAAGGTTCCAATATCTCCAAAAGTTCCACAGTTTTTCCCATTTAAACGTGCTCCTAGAGATTCACAGTTATCTTCAAAAAGATAAAGATCATGTTTTTTGCAAAAATTGCGCATGAAGTCAAGAGCACATGGATTTCCCAAAATACTCACAGCAACAAGGGCTTTTGTTTTGGGAGTTAGAGCTTCTTCTAAACGGGATGTATCCATGTTAAGGGTTTCAAGTTCAATGTCGATAAACCGAAGTTTGAGTCCATATTGTAGGAGAGGATAGTAAGTTGTTGCCCAAGCAATGGTTGGAACAATGACTTCATCTCCTGGCTTCAAGGGATGCTTTTTTTTAAAACAAAGGGCTGCAATTCCAATCAAATTTGCAGAAGAGCCTGAATTGACCATCACTGCATAAGAAGAACCTAGTTTTTGAGCGAAATCTTTTTCAAATTGTTTGACATGAGTTGACATGGTGAACATTTTTGAGTCGATGACTCGTTGCATTGCCTGAATTTCTTCTTCTCCCCATGAGCTCAAGGCGAGTTCATATCTCATTTTTGTATGTCCTTATTTGAGGATTGATGCTTTTTCTAAAGAGTAATGAGGTCACAAATGCCTTTTTTCATCGTCTCTACGCTTGGGTAATAGATATTTTCTAAAACATTCCCAGCTGGGGAAGGGCAATCAGGAAGACCAATACGTCTAATAGGTGCTTTCAAGAAAGAAAACCCCTCTTCAGCAACAAAAGCTCCAATTTCTCCAGAAACGCCTCCCATTGTCCACCCGGTGTCGACAATCAGTAATTTCCCTGTTTTTTTTACCGATTCTAAAATGATGTTTTTATCCAAAGGTTTTAAGCTACGCAGATCAATGACTTCAGCTTGGATTGCTTGTTCTTTCTTGAGCTGTTTTGCTGCAAGATAGGCAAGATCAATGGCGTGAGAGGTTCCAACAACAGTACAATCACACCCTTTTAAACGATGGATGCCTATGCCAATTGGAATTTTATAAGGGTGCTGTGGAACTCCCCCTTCACGTCGCATAAGCCAGCGATGTTCAATGATAATCACCGGATTGTTATCTTCAATTGCTGAAATCATCAGCCCTTTTGCATCATAAGGAGTGCTTGGCATCACAATTTTAATTCCTGGAACACTTAAAAGAAGTCCTTGGATGGCTTGTGAATGTTGAGGTCCTGATCCCCAACCTCGACCAATTGCAGACCAGATGACAAGAGGAACACAGTTTTGACCATGGTCCATCCAGTGGAGTTTGCTTCCATGATTGACGATTTGATTAAAAGCAAGAAGTAAAAAATCGGGGCGATTGTGAAAATAGACAGGGCGCATTCCCGAGAGTGCAGCTCCATTACAAATTCCCATCATCCCTTCTTCAGAAACAGGGGTATCAAAAACCCGAAGAGGACCGTAGATTTCTTTAAATCCTTTAGTCACTCCAAACATGGCTCCTGGGTCATCGACTCCTTGACCGAGAAGAAAAACATTTTCATCTGTTGCCATTTTGTAGGAAAGAGCCTCGTGAAGGGCGTCAACATAGCCAATAAGGCGTCCTTTAAATGGATCTTGAGGATCGAGACCTGCATTCTTTTTAACGAGTTTTTCATCCCAAAGCATTTACCATTTCCTTTTAATTAGATTTTAAGCATAAACATATGTAAGAAGATCTTCCTTTTTTGGAAAAGGGCTGTGAAGCGCATGAGTAAACCCTTTTTCAATCTCATCTTCGATTTGCTGAACCATAGTTTCTTTCTCTAAATGGGTTAATTTTTGTGCTTCAAATAGAGTTTCTTCTAACATTTGAAGAGAATCGACTTGTTTCCAATGCTTAAGTTCTTCTTCACTCCGATACCCAAGGTGAAAATCTTCGTGATGTCCATGATGTCCTTTCCATCGGTAAGTATGAAACTCGATAAAAGAGGGTCCTTTTCCTTTTCGAATTTCATGAATGGCTTTTTTGGATGTTTGATAGACTTCGAGGATATTGTTTCCATCTACTGAAACACTTTTAAGTCCAAAAGCTTCGACTTTACGATAAATGTCAACTTCTTTAGGTTGTCTATATTCGATAGGAGAACAGACTGAGTAATAATTGTTTTCACAAACATATAAGATGGGAAGATTTTTGAGCTTAGCAAAATTGATACTCTCCCAAAAAACGCCCTCTTCAACAGCTGCATCCCCAAAAAAAACAGCAATGATTTCATCTTGTCCCTTTTGCTTTGCTGCAAGTGCAGCTCCTGTTGCAATGGGAATTGCTCCAGCAACAATTGCAGAAGAACCTTCCATGCCCACTTTCTTATCTAAGAGATGCATCGATCCTCCTCTTGAACCACAGCAGCCATTCATGCGACAGTAGAGTTCGGAGAGCATCCTATTTAGATTCCCCCCTTTTGCCAGATAAACCCCATGACTGCGGTGTCCACAAAATACTTTATCTTTGAGTTCCATGGCAAATATCGTGCCGATAGCAACAGCTTCTTGACCGATCACGAGATGAATTGGAGATTTCATTTCATCTTTTGGATAGTGCTCAGCAATCTTCTCTTCGATCAAACGAATCCGTAGCATGCCCTTATAAAAGGCTTTGAGCTTAGAATTGTGGTAATTTTTGAGCTCTTTTTTTAAAGAAGTTTTTCCTTCCCCTTTATAGGGATATTGAATGCGTTTCATTGGGTGACTTTTCCCTTGTATGATTGATGGAAGTACGCTCTAAAGAAATTCTGTTTTTCAAATACCACTTGTAAGTCAACATGACCCCTTCTTTTAGGTTTACCATAGGTTTCCATCCTAGCTGGATGGCTCTTTGATGGTCAAGAAGCTTTTGCATGGAGCCATCATGTTTTGTTGTATCCCATTGAATTTTATTTGGATACCCCGTCATCTCTCGAATCATTTCAGCAAGCTTTTTGATGGAAATATCAAAGCCTACCCCCAAGTTTATGGGAATTGGAAGATGAGAACGTTTTAAAAAAAAATAAGTGGCTCTTGCAACATCATCTACATAGATAAACTCTCGTTTTGGTTTTCCTGTTCCCCATAAAGTGACTTGAGGAAGATTTTTTCTTTTTGCTTTTTCAAAGCGTTCGATTAAAGAGGGGAGAACATGAGCTCTTTCAGGATTAAAATGAGCGTTTGGTCCATAAACAGTGTTGGGAATTAAAACGGTAAAACGTTCCTTTTGATACTGTCTATTATAAGCCTTGGCCATTTCAAGGCCAGAGAGTTTTGAGATGGCATAAGGAGTGCTTGTCGGTTCAAGAGGGCCTGTAAAAAGGAAAGATTCTTTCATAGGTTGGGGACATTCTTTGGGATACATGCAAGAAGAAGCAAAGAAAATCACTCTTTTAACATCAGCTCTATTTGCTGCTTCAAAGAGATTAAGCTCCATCGTTAGGTTTTGATGAATAAAGTCAGCAGGATGATTTTTATTGTAATCGATCCCTCCAACAAGTCCTGCTGCTAAGATCACATAGTCAGGGCGGTGAGTTAAGAGGTAATTGCAAGTGGCTTTTTTATCTAAAAGATCGAGCTGTTTTCTAGATGGAGATAGGAGGTTAAAAGAAAGGTCATTTTCAAATAGACGTTGACAAGCAGATCCGATAAGCCCATTCTTTCCAAGAATTAAAAGTGTATCAGTCATAAGAGATCATTCCGGAAGGGTGGTAAACAATAATGCGGCTTCCTTCATTTTCAAAACTAAAAGGAATATGAAGGATTTTAGGAAATCTTGTCAAACTTTTTTTAATCCTTTCTTGGTCTTTAGGAGAAACAAAAAGAAGCATAAAACCCCCTCCTCCAGCTCCTAGGAGCTTTCCTCCAATAGCCCCTTCTTTTCTTGCAAGTGCATAGATCTCATCGATGGCTTTTGTTGAAATTTTATGAGAAAGGCCTCTTTTAAGAAGCCAAGCTTCATGTAAGAGTTCTCCAAAATAACGAAGATCGATTGTTTCATTTTGAACTATTTCAAGGGATTCATCGACCATCTCACGTATTCGATGCATCGATTTCTTTTTGAGGCTAAAATTAGCAACTTTCGACTTGGCTACTTCAGAAGCAAAACGGGAAAAACCGGTAAAAAAGAGCATAAGGTGGTCTTCTAATGCATGAATTCTATGAGGAGGAGCTATGACAGGATGGACAGACGTTGTTTTATCAGGGAAAAAATCAATATGATTGATTCCACCATGGGTTGTTAAGAGTTGGTCTTGAGATCCTACAACCTCTTTTAACACCTTTTGCTCAATGAAAATAGCCTTTTCAGCAAGGGGGTATCTGGGAAGAGAGATCCCTTTGAGAGCAAGGAGGGCATTTAAAGCTCCCACTGTAAAAGCAGAACTAGATCCAAGTCCTGCTCTTGCAGGTAAATCGGCATCGTAGTGAATTTCGAGCCCTTTATCATGATATTTTAAGTGATTTAAAACAGCATTGACAACAGGGTGGTGAATCTCATCAATTGTTTGAGTCATCTCTGTTTTTGAATAGACAATACGATACTTATGTTCAAAAAAAGGGGGAAGATAGCGACAACTCACATAACAGTAGCGATTGATCGAGGTTCCAAAGACAGCGCCGCCATGTTTTTCGATCCATTGAGGATAGTCGGTACCACCTCCAAAAAAAGAGATTCTAAAAGGGGTTCTAGAAATAATCAAAACGTTTGTTCCTTAAGTTTAAAGGGGACTCAAAATGGAGTCTTCTTCAACAATTTTACGTCGTAATTTGATTTGATTCATTTGATTGATGTGAGAGAGAACTTTTGGGCCAAATTTTTTTTCAACAAGTGCTAAATATTTAGGATGACTAAAATAAAGGTGAAAGGCTTGATCTCTAAAAGCTAACACTTCAGCTGAAGTGAGCTTTTCTGTCCTTAGAGGTTGCGAATGATAAGCATGCTGAGAGTAGCCAAGCCAAGAAATTGGTAAATCCCAATGATTTTCAAGAGCTATCTTATAGAGCTTTGAACCAGGATAAGCCATGGCGCAGTAAAAATTGGCAAACTCGCAGTTAGCTTCTAAGGCAAGGTCAAGAGTTTCTTGCATAGATTCAAAGGTGTCATCAGGAAGTCCGAAAATGAAGTTTCCAATCACATTGATATTGGCGTTTTGAATGTTTTTGACAACACGCAGGATATCTTCTGTTCCAAAACGTCCTTTTTCAACTCCGTCACGGACATGCTGACTTCCCGATTCAATTCCAAGCGCAAGCCAGCGAATCCCTGCCTTGCAGAGCTTTTCTAAGAAGGCATCTTTTACAGTATCAACACGTGCATATGCCCAAATGTTGAGTCCATATTGACGCTCGATTAAAAGGTCACAAATGTCGTTGACATGACGTCTGTTTAAAACGAACATTTCATCAACAAATTTGATGTTTTTGACGCCATATTTATTGACCAAAACATCAATATCTTTGACAACCACTTTGGGATCCCAAAGTCGGTAGGAAGAACCTCCGAAAGGGGCATTGATGCAACAAAAGGTGCAACGATAAGGGCATCCAAGTGAAGTATGAATCGATGCATAAGGAGCCCTTTGGTCGATATGCTCAAAACAGTGCCAATTATGAGCGCGATAACGGTCCATAGGAAGTAGATCCCAAGCGGCTCCTGGCATGACCTTACTTAAATTTTCTAAGAGGGGACCTTTAGGAGTTGAAACGATGTGCTTCTCTTTTCGGTAATATAAGCTAGGAACAGAGGTGAAATCATAAGATTGAGCTTTTAGCACCTCAAAAGTTGCGAAAATCGTCTGGGGTCCTTCTTGACTGCATACAAAATCGACCGTTTCTTCTTCCATTGTCTTTTGTGGCAAAGCAGCGACATGTGTTCCTGTCATTAAAATTTTTAACTCAGGACGCCGTTTTTTGAGTTCTCTACAAGTTTGGCCTGCAGCAGGCATATTTTGCGTGGAAGCAGAAGGTTGAAATCCATAAACAACCATGACAACCAAAGTGGGGTCATAATCTTGATCGATAAGATCTGCAACTTGAGAAGGATCAAGATTTAAAGCAGGAGCATCAATAATATCAACACTTGCTCCTTTAAGGCGGACGTAGGTTGCAAAAAGAGCTGCAAGAGAAGGAGATTCAATTGCAGAAAATTCATGATTGAGTTCTTGATAAACAGCTTGGAGAGAACCGGGATTGATCAGTAGAATATCAATTTTTTTCTTATTCATAAATGATTTCCTTAAATAATAGTTATGTCTAAGTTTTTAAAAACCCCATGGCTTTCCCAATCAAGCAGTGCTTCTCGGAGAAGATAAATATGACTTGACGAAAGATTTTTGATGGTCCTCTTTATCTTTTTGGATTTTAATTGATCTTTTAAAAAAATAAAATGGATATGACTCTTTTTTTTCAGAGAAAGGGATGTTTTTAATTGTAAAAGCTCTTTTAGCTTTTTTAAAGAAGACATTTGATTGGTTACAAAAAAGGAAGGGGTATCATTTGCATAGGCTTTGTTGATATAATTCCACCAAAAAAAATGAAAAGAAGAGGTACGGTCAATATAACTTCCGTACTGTTTTTGATTTAAAAAAAACTGCAAACCCCTTTTGAAAAATTTTAAAATCAGGTTGTAAGAAGGAAAGAAGTAACGCTTCCAAATTTTATTAAGAACGAGAATCCAAAAAAAAGCGTGTTTATTCTGAAAAAAAGAACTTTGGTGTTGGTTTTTTATAAATTGCTTTGTTTTTTTCCATTGAGGGTGACTAAATAGAGGGTTGTGGGTGTTCCTTAAGTCTTGGATGTTGGAATAAACAGAGTAATTTTTTTTAGATTTTTTGATGAGAAGGTTGTAATACATCATGAATTTATAGGTGTTGAAAGCATGCTGCTTAACTTGGGGACGATTTTTCAGAAAGCTAAGGTTAGAAATTTTGATGTTTTCTGCTGTAATTCCTTCTTCCATAATCTCTTCGTAAGTTAGGGACTTTCCTTTTTTTAATTTGTCGATAAGAGGATTGCTTACATGAGGCTCAACTCTTTTTGTTGAAAAAGATTCAAGAGAGGTCAGTGACATGTTATACCCATCATGAGGGCCTAAATATTCTCCCTTTCCATCTGTTCCGGGATGAAAGGTATGATAGAGAAACTCTTTTTTATGCCAAACTTCTTCTTTTCCTAAATTTACCAATCTGAACGTAAGGTCATAAGGACCACAAATGTGACCGATAAAGTCAATATGTTCGTCTGCTCCACCGATTGCTAAAAAATCTTTTTTTGTGCAACAAAAGCAAGCACCATAATTTCTTTTATGAAGGATATCGGTTTGAGCGACAATTCCCGTTGTGAGTCCCTTATGATAGTTAATGCATCCTTTGCCAGTGATATCGGAAAATGAAGGATAGTTAAAGGGGTAGAAATCTTCTCGTTTATTTCGAAATTGGTCTAAATGAAGAACAATATCTTCGGTTTTTTCAAATGTTGTGATGATGCTTTCAATAAATGTGGGTTTCAACATCGCATCTGAATCACAAATAACGAGAATCTCTCCTTGAGAAATTAAAGCCCCAATATTGTACATCAAATGTTTGTGGTAATAACAAGAAGAGGGCATTTCAAGTAATAGCCAATGATCAATTTGTTCTTCAAATTCTTCGGCTGCATCAGAGATGACATTATAATATTCAAGAACATTGACTTCAAAGGTTTCTCGGGGAACTGTCTGTTTAGCGAGGTAGTGGCAGATATGAAAACTTTCACGTACATTCCAATCGAGTAGAATCAGAGAAACTTTTGGCCTTTTTTTTTGAGAGGTTCTAATAAACTTCATAAGCGTGGATTCCTAAACATTTGCATATATAGAATTTTTAATCATACTAAAGCCTTTGATAAGTTCTTGAATTCCATCTTTTAGCTGGTAGATGGGTTTAAATCCAGTGTTTTCGATTTTTTCATTTGAAACAATATAATTTCTTTGATCTGGATCTTTTCCAATTGGGGCTTCCATGAATGTGAATGAGGGGAGTTGTTTTTTGATTTCCATGCAGAGTTCTTTTTTTGAGAGATTAGCATTGGAAAGGCCTACATTATAGACTTGGTGTTTCATTCTGTCGAAATGGTTGATGGCATGTAAGAATGCTCTGCATACATCTCGTATATGAATATAATTACGTTTAAAATGGCTTTCAAAAAGCAAAATAGCCCGGTCATGGACAGCACGATAGACGAAATCGTTGACCAAAAGGTCGATACGCATACGGGGAGACATTCCAAACACAGTTGCTAAGCGGAAACTTATTGCATTGGGCAATTGCATCAAAACATTTTCTACTTTTACTTTTTCTTCAGCATATTGAGAAATAGGATGTAAGGAAGATTCTTCTGTACAAAAATGGTTTTTGTCTCCAGACCCATAGGCACTATTGGTCGTTGGCATGATGATCCATTGATCAGGAGAGATCATGTGGATGAAATTAATTGTTGCATCGAGATTAATAGAAGTGGCGTTAAAAGGGTCTTTTTTACAAAGAGGGGCTCCAACAAGAGCGGCAAAAGGGAGGATAATATCTGCCCGTTTGATCAGGGATTTCATTTTTTCTATATCTCGAATATCTCCGTTGATCACTTGAAAATGGGGGTGGTAAGCAACATGGTTTAAAGAGTTTTGTTTATACATGAAGTTATCTAAAGCGGTGATTAAAAATCCTTTTTCAAGCAACATAGGAATAAGGACAGAGCCGATATAACCTGCTGCTCCTGTCATCAAAATGTGCGTTTTATTTGATGTGATATTCAAACAACCTCCTTGACTTATTCGAGTTGTGACTTAGATTCTTTTAGATAAGAAAGCTTAAACTTTCTTTCTTGTGGGAAAGATAAACTAATTGCTTTTTTTACAAAAGGTTATAATCAAAGTCAAGCAGAAAATGATTTTTTAAACGAACGCTTCACAAAACGTTTTAAAATATCGAAATGTAAGAAAAAATAAATCTCTCTTGCAAGATGGTAAGAGAGATATTTAATGCGGTAGATAAATGTTTGTTTGCTTTTCAAAAAACAAATGAAAAGAAGGAAAAAACGATTTTGGTTTTTTAAAGGTTTTTTCGTGAGGATTTTTTCTTCTTTATATCCTTCGATTTTTTGAAAGAGAACATACGCTATTTGCTCTCGAAATTCCCAGAGAGCATAAAAAGTTTGATTCCCACTTAGATGGCAGCGAGAGCGATAAATCTCATCATTTTTAGCTTTACCTAGAACAAAATGCATGTGTTCAAAAAATACATGCTCAAGATAGATAATTCTTTGATGTCCTAAATTTTTAAGACGGACGAAAATATCAAAAAGATGCAAATCAATTCCATCCCCATAAAATTCGTTTGGATAGGGGTCTTGCATCAACTTGCAGCAACGTTTCGATAAGATGGGGAAAATAGGAAAAGAGCGATCTTTAAACCCATCTTTTGTATGCATTAAGTAGATTTGGTCGGAAAAGGTTTGAGAGCTGTGAATAAAATGAACATCCCAATTTGGGGTGCGCACCAAAATATCATCATTGACAAGCATGAGGATATCTCCCCTTGCATGATGCAAAAGGCGTGTATTGAGTTGTCCCATTGTTGTTTTAGGCCCGATGATTTTATGAATTAACAAGTCAGGATGAGGAGAAGTCAGGAGCTGACTTTCTTGGTCATCATCATCAATAGCAAGAAGAACCTCTATGTTTGAGAGTTGGTTTGCTGTAGCAACAATCGATTTCAAAAATGCAAGTGCTCGATGAATACGATGGCGAGTTGGCAAGAGCAGAGAAATCTTAGGCATTTTATGGAGTTGCTTTAATGGCATAAAAGCGCATGAATGCTCCTTGTTTGACTAAAATTAGAATCCGATCATTTTTTTGAACTGAAGCAAGAGCCTGGTTAAAATCACGAATATTTTTAACTTTTTGGTGATTAAGGGCCATGATAAGAAAACCTTCTTTTAACCCCAATTGAGCTGCTTGTGATGTAGGATCTACCTTGACGATAACAACCCCAGTATCATTATTTCTAAGTCCATATTTTTTGATATTTTCATTTGTTAAATTATCAACAGAAATTCCAAGCATGTGAGAAGAGGTGGCATTTGAGGTAAAAGAACTTTGTCCATCAGTTCCCAAGGTGACTGTAATAGGAGGAAGCATTTTTCCTTTTCGATTGATTCTTAAAGAAACTTTAGTGTTGGGCTCGAGATCCATAACTTGCTTACGGAGTTCTGTAGGAGATTCTATAAGATTTTCATTCATGTGAGTAATAATGTCTCCTTGTTGAAGACCTGCTAGGTCAGCTGGAGAATCAGGAATGACGTCAGAGACAAGAGCTCCTTTCGTATCGGACAGATTTAAAACTTCGGCAAGTTCTGGTGTAATGAACTGAATAGAAACTCCTAAAAATCCACGAGAAACGCTTCCTTTTTTCTTAAGTTGCTGTGAAATATTTTTAAGCATATTGCTTGGGATTGCAAAGCCAATCCCCATATATCCTCCTGATCGAGAGACAATGGCTGTATTCATCCCAATGACTTTTCCGTCTAAATCGACGAGAGGCCCCCCTGAATTGCCAGGATTAATTGCAGCATCGGTTTGGAGAAAATCTTCTAAATCGGTGATTTGTAAGTTTTGACGTCCTTTTGCACTGATGATACCCGCTGTTACAGTTGCATTGAGTTGAAAAGGATTTCCAACGGCAAGAACCCATTCTCCTACTTTTACTTCATCAGAATTCCCAAATTCTAAAAAAGGGAGATCATCTTGGGAAGGGGGATCAATTTTAATGACTGCAACATCTGTACGTTCATCCCCCCCGATTAAAGTCGCGAGAAATTCTTGTCCTTTTTTCTTGGGAAGAGAGACAGTAATCTTTTTAGCCCCACCAACAACATGAAAATTTGTTAAAATATGCCCACTTGGAGAGATAATAAATCCAGAGCCTTGACTAATACGTTTTTGCTCAGGGGGACGTCTTTTTGGGGGCACTCCAAAAAAACGATTGAAAAAATCATCGTTAAAAAAATCGAAAGGATCTTGTTGATCATATGCAGGGGCCCCTTCTGCTTGAATATAGACAACAGTTGGGGTGACTTGTTTTGCTACTTTGATAAAAGGAGAAGAAAAAGTTTTTGCAGAAACCTTAGAGGAGAGTTGTTTTTGACTCTTAGG
The DNA here is from genome assembly GCA_028281425.1 of Simkania sp. GTDB lineage: Bacteria > Chlamydiota > Chlamydiia > Chlamydiales > Simkaniaceae > JANQJX01. The sequence continues at coordinate 543 of JANQJX010000166.1, read as the reverse complement.
AAGTCGTTTTGAGTGATAAGCGATATTTGCTTTTTTCGTCTCTTTTTCTTTTGCTTGTAAACTTGGAAATAAAACAGATGAAAATAAAACAACAATTCCAAAGATGAAATACTTCATACCAACTCCTTGAGTCATCTCTTTTTATTATTACTTATGGTTGCTATAGTTCTCCTACTTTTCACAAACATAGAAAGAAGAGATTTGGTCACATGCCGAAAGCAAAGTTTAACTTCTTTTTTCTGAATTTATGAGGGATACAAGGCAGCCATGCCTTGTTTTTTAACTTGAATTATAGGAACAAATGTTTAAGAAGTACAGGAAAAAAATTCGTGGTTTTTCTTAATCCAAGTTGATGACTTGCTTACGCTAACACGCATTTCCCGTGTCCCCTCTTTCGAAAAGGCTTACAGACTGTTTTTTTAACTCACCTTACACAAAAAAGACAGCTTATTGTTGTAAATTCTTTAATTCTTGAAATGCCATTTGATTTGCTCTGATGATGAGTTTATATTTCAAAGAAAAATGGCTTAACTTTGTCTTCAC
>JANQJX010000160.1 GCA_028281425.1 Simkania sp. | reverse complement strand
TGCTTCAACTAGCCTTCAATCTTCCGATCATCGACCGGTTGTTCCAACTGGGGAATTTATCTCATCGATTGCTAGGGAATTTATTTTATCTTTGACAGTCTAAAGAAAGGAGCTTTTCTCCTTAGGCTTGAGAAAGTTGCATCTCCTTTTGCTCTCAAGAGTCTAGTGTATTTGCCCCTTTCACAATTTTCGAAAAAAATCTCAATGGATCTGAACAATTTTTCAGTTAAAGGCAGACCCTGAATCTAAAAAATCTTATCTTTTCTAGAGCATTGGAGTGCGGATTAGGGGATAATCAAGGATTTTTTATGTAAGATAGGAGAAGGGATTAATGATGCTTAGCAGCTTTGAGGGTAAGATGGGATTTGACTCTTGCAGCTTTGTTTTTTTTATAGATGCCTTTTTTTATTCCTTTATCCATCAGGCTGTAAACAGTGCGAAGAGAGTGAGTGACGTTTTCTTTTTCTCCTGAGGAAAGAGCGGTTTCGAAAAAGCGAATGGTTCGTCGGACACGTGATTTGAAAGAACGGTTGGCCATACGTTTTTTTTTGTCTTGGATCATACGCTTTTGGGCAGTTGCCATCTTTTTCTTTTTTTCTTTTTTACTATCTTCCGGCATAACGCTCTTTTTGTTTAAATTTCACAAAAATAAATCACTCAGGCACAATATAGCAAAATGGAAAAAATGGGTCAATTTTAAAATGGAGAATCCCAAGGAATTTTTAAGTATTTATTTAGAGTCCTTTTAATTTTATCTTCTTTTGTTATCATATCTATAAGCTTAAAATTTTTTCTTAAGCTTCATGACTATTTTCTCTATCCTACTGAAGTTCCAGGAGTCGTTGATAGCTGGGATCTAAGAAAAGTAAGTTTCGGAAAATATATGATTGAAGTGACTTATCATTACATGTTTGGGGAAGAATTTTATTCCCAGTCTTTTTGTTTTTCAAAACCCATTTATCCCAATATCTACTTAGCTCAGGAAGCAATTAACAAAAAAAAAGAAGTCATAAACTCTGTTTGGTTAAACCCCAAAAATCCCAATCAATCACGATTGATGCGCTCTTTTCCTTTGAAAGAAGGAGTTTATCTCATTGTTTCTCTTTTTGTTTTAGTCTATTTTTTTCTTCTTAAATTTCAGTTCAATCGATCTTATGAGAATTAACCCGCATTTCGCGTGCCACCTATCTTTCCCTTTATCATCTATGATAAAATGATTTTTTTGATCTGCTATACTAAAAAAGCTGATATTTCTTTCCTTACCTTGGAAAAAGAGATACAGACTGTGACTGTTTTCGGAAATGGGAATAAATTTTCGAATGGATAAGTTTGCAACCTAAAAGAATTTATGGGGTGTAACAGCGAAACAGCGCATGTGAATTTTTTAGAGAGGGCACGCGAAATGTAGGTTAGTGGGTTAAAATTTTAAGAAGAAGGGCATAATAAAAGGAAAGAATATTTTTAAGTCTTTTTCTCCAATCAAGGGAAATGGTTTCTTTGACAAATATTGGCTTGGACATTTTGGGAGAGTGAAGATGGATTGGAATTTTTTGACTTTTTTCTAGTCTTTGAAATCTCAAAAACCATTCATGTTGATCGTAAAACAGACCTTTTCCTTGCTCATTGATCGAAGTGAAAAAGGAAGCTTGTTTTTTACGCAAATAAAATTCAGCAGAAGAAATGCGCTTTCTATTAAATTGCCTATCGTGAAGTATCCAAAATACTCTGTAGCCAATCGCACGATAATCTTGGATGCGATTTTTGACTTCGCTAAGAGTAATAGGAGAACATTGTACTTCAAATATCCATTTTTTAGGTTCCCAAACAAAATCAGCAATGCGGCCAATAGACAAAAACCTCTTTTCAAGAAAGCACTCTTTTGGGGGTAAAAAAGTTAAAAGAGATTTTTGAATGATTTGATGAAGAAGACTTTTTCTTCCTTGGAAACATCCTTTCGGGCGGTTCATATGAAAAAAATGAGGACGCCTATGAAGACCTTTTTTAAGGCGCAGCTTCCCTCCACATTGAGGACAAAGATAAGTGGTTTTTTTGCTTGCTAACTCAGAATAAACAATAGTTGACTTATCGTAGGCAAAAAGTTGCACTTCTTTATTGAATTGGCCTTGACATTAAGGAGCTCTCCTTACAAAATACAACTAAGCCTATTTTAGAAAAAGATCTTTTTTTAATTTTTTTTGATATTTAAAAATTAAGTCTTGGTAAATATAAAAAGGATTGCCTAATTTTTCAACCCTTCTAATGAAAATCTTCAGGAGAACATGAGTAAACCCGGTTTTAGTCAGGGCTTTGATCCTCAACATCAACAAAAAATTGAAGAGCTTGTTGCTATTGCAAAAGAACAAGGATTTATCACCTATGAGGAGATTAATGAAGTCCTCCCTATGAATTTTGATTCTGCTGAGCAGATTGATGAAGTTCTTATCTTTCTCAGTGGAATGGATATTCAAATTCTAAATCAAACAGAAGTTGAACGTCAAAAAGAAAGGAAAAAAGAAGTCAAGGAAATGGAAACCCTTCCTAAACGTATGGCAGGAAGTTCGGACGACCCGGTTCGAATGTATTTAAAAGAAATGGGGTCGGTGCCGCTTCTCACTCGAGAAGAAGAGGTGGAAATTTCTAAAAGGATAGAAAAAGCGCAAATTCAGGTAGAAAAAATTATTATGCGCTTTAGGTATTCTACAAGAGAAGCGATTTCTATTGCTTATTATCTTATCAGCGGTAAAGAAAGATTTGACAAGATTATTGCAGAAAAAGAAATTGATGACAAAAATTCTTTTCTAAAAAAGCTTCCTAAATTGTGTGATCTTTTGAAGAAAGAAGATACTATTTTTGAAGAGCTTCTTCTCAAAAATCAATTCATAACCCTTAGTAGGGTCGAAAAAGTTAAACTTTCCGAAGAAATTGAAAAGTGTAACATTCGGATGCAGGCCTATTTAAGGCAGATGCATTTTAGACACAATATCACAGAAGATTTTGGAGAAGTGGTTTTAACGGCTTATGATCGCTTTTTATCCCTTGAAAAAGAGATTCAGGAACTCATCCCACGTGCTGAAAAAAATCGTTTCGCTAAAGCAAAACTCATTGCTGCCAAGAGAAAATTAAATAAACGAGAGCTGTGCGCTGGACGTACGATTGATAAGTTCAAAAAAGATGTGAGAATGCTTCAAAGGTGGATGGATAAAAGCCAAGAAGCTAAAAGAGAAATGGTCGAGTCCAATCTTCGACTTGTTATTTCTATTGCAAAGAAATATACAAATCGAGGTCTTTCTTTCCTTGATCTCATTCAGGAAGGAAATATGGGGCTCATGAAGGCTGTTGAGAAGTTTGAGTACCGACGGGGATATAAATTTTCAACTTATGCAACTTGGTGGATTCGGCAAGCTGTAACTCGTGCTATTGCTGATCAGGCTCGGACAATTCGTATTCCTGTTCATATGATTGAAACCATCAATAAGGTTTTACGTGGAGCAAAAAAACTGATGATGGAGACGGGAAGAGAGCCAACGCCTGAAGAATTGGCCATAGAACTGGGTTTAACTCCTGAAAAAGTTCGTGAGATCTATAAAATTGCTCAACATCCTATTTCTCTTCAAGCAGAAGTGGGTGATAGTGGTGAGAGTCAATTTGGTGATTTCCTTGAAGATACAACGATTGAGTCTCCTGATGAAGCAACGGGATATTCCATTTTAAAAGATAAACTCAATGAAGTTCTTTCGACACTGACCGATCGAGAAAGAACTGTTTTGATTGAGCGGTTTGGCCTTCTTGATGGAAAACCAAAGACACTTGAAGAAGTAGGCGTTCAATTCAAAGTCACTCGAGAAAGGGTACGCCAAATTGAAGCAAAAGCGCTTCGCAAGATGCGCCATCCTACTCGCTCAAAACAACTTCAGGCATTTCTTGATATCATGGAACAAGAATAAGGGTTCTTCTTAGTTTAGAAATAAATTGGTTAATCCCCCTGCCACCTATTTCGCGGCATCGGCTTTTTGAATAAGTGCAGATATGAGATGAGCTCCGAGCTCATCTACATTTCGCATTCCCTCTCTTTCGCAAAAATCGATTAAAATTACCAAAAAATATTTTTGAATGATGTTTAAACCAGCAAAAATTTGTTTAATTACTGAAAATGAATTTTATCTCAGCTTGCAATAATCTCAACATGAATCTTTGATTTTCAGTAGTTTATTTTTTTCCCTACATTTTTAATTATAAAATTTTTTTCGATTTTTTTTAATTTCGATTTTTTTTAAAAAAAATAGTAAAAAAACTGTACAAATAATATTAGAATTCGTACTTATGGATCTAAAGGAAGAAACAGCTTATTGGCGGTTTCCGGTAACGACTTGCAATTCCAATTAAGAAGCAAGGATAAAAATAAAGTAGAATTAATAAAATAAATTTAAAAAAAACTTTATTAAATGCTCGTTATCATTTATATGAAAAATTAGAGTGAAAATTATTTAATCAACCCCCTTGAGGTAAAAATGAAGTTGGACTTTTTAAGAAAGATTCCAATCGCCATTGTTTCCCTTTTGGTTTCGTCCACAGCTTTTGCGGCTATGGATATGGACTCACGGGTAACGAGTCTTGAAAGACAAATGCCGCAAGTACGTACCGATACTGCCATGGGAAATTGTGGGTGTACCACAGCAATTGCTCGCCCTGAAGTGCGCGGGTGTGGCTGCCATAGTTGGTATCTTACTTTAGATTTGCTTTATTGGCATGCTAAAGTAGGTGGAACAGAATATGCATATTCAGATCAAGATCCTATTGGAGCGCTACCGGTAAAAGGTCGCACCAAAGATATGGATTTTAGTTGGGATTGGGGCTTGCGTGTTGGCCTTGGTTACAATTTTGATCATGATGGTTGGGATGCTAACTTTCAGTATACTTGGTATGATACAAGTGGTAGTGATTCAACAAGTGCTGGGTTAAACAGCAGTACGATTCCTCTTAAAGGTTCATCAGGAATTGTTGCAACGACTACAAATCCAGACCATCGATTTGTTTTCTGTCATAGTGCTAAATCTCAATATGATTTGAACTATTCAGCAGTTGATTTAGAACTGGGACGTGCTTATTTTGTCAGTTGTAAGCTCTCTTTTCGTCCTCATTGGGGTTTGAAAAGTGCTTGGATTGATCAAGAACAAATCGTACGCTATACTGGAAAGCCTCAAAATGATAATGAGCTTGGTCTTGGAATCAATACGGTTCATATTAAAGATACCTGTGATTTCTGGGGACTTGGACCACGTACTGGTGTTCAATCTAAGTGGCATTTAGGGTGTGGGTTTAGCATTTTTGGAAATGTTTCTGGAGCAATTCTTTTTGGCTATTTTGATGTGGACCACAAGGAAAAATGGACAGGAAATCCATCCAATCGCATTCGCTTAAATGCAAATCGACATGCGTTTTCACCAACAACACAATTTCAATTGGGTTTACGTTATGATAGATATGTCAATGAACGTAAACAACATATCGGCATTGGCCTTGGATTTGAAGGACAGTACTGGTGGAGACAAAATCAGATGCTAAAGATAGATGATGCCCAAGTCTTGAAATATGAAAGATATTCAGAAGACGTAAGTATGCATGGGATCACTCTTGATGTTAAGTTTGATTTCTAAAGAAATAAACATCCATGATCAGATCTGATAAGATATAAATAGGGATGCTAAAGCATCCCTAATTTTTTCTAAATCGATAAGAGTTTCATGATTTAGTCCCTCCTAATATATAATCCCCCAGATTGGACCCTATTTTTCCCTTTAGTCCACATTTCGCATGTCCAATCTAGAAAAATCTACAGGCTCTGTTTCGCTGATACATCCCATAAATTCTCTTAGGTTGCAAATGGATCCCTTCGGAAATTTCTTGTTGCTTCGAAAAAGGGCCTGGCCAGGATATATCCGCCTTGTTAACGGCAAGTACAAGGTGTTCCCATCTATTTCTTTCACCGACAAAAAACTAGACAAGTTCGTTTGCCGTGCAATCAAAAGTGCAGTCGAAGTTGGGCTAGAAGCGCTTCAAGCAAAAACTCAAAAAGAGAAAAAGAAGAGGCAAAAAGAAAGCAAAATGGAGAGTGATATTTTGAAGGCAATCCAAAAAGCTTTCTACGAAGGAGAGCGTGTTTTGATCCGCACAGAGGAAATGGAAGTGGGTCTTGTTCCACCAGAAGATATGCACGTTTTAGAAGAAAT
>JANQJX010000159.1 GCA_028281425.1 Simkania sp. | reverse complement strand
TTGCTTCAACTAGCCTTCAATCTTCCGATCATCGACCGGTTGTTCCAACTGGGGAATTTATCTCATCGATTGCTAGGGAATTTATTTTATCTTTGACATTTTTATTGAGTGCCTGAAGTTCAGCAAACTCTAAGTACATGGAAACAAATCGATTTAAAATGCCCAGTTCTTCTTCATTTAGGGAGTTTTTGGCAATCTCAGCATCTGATCGACTGATATTTTTTCCAGACCAAGAGGTGAGTCCCATGTGCTTTTTACTGCTATCGACTCTTTTATAGATAATTTCAGCAGTCGTATGACCGTGAGCTGCTCAATGCATCTTGTTTTGCACAATCCGAAAGAAGCCTTTAGATGTTTCAGCGTTAGGATCATAGTCAATGCTTGTCGCATAGATGTCTAAGACTTTTCTCCAGAAGACTTTTTCTGAGGATCGAATATCTCGAATGCGCGAAAGGAGTTCTTCAAAATAATTCCCCGCACCAAGCCTTTTTAGCCGCTGGTCATCCAAGGTAAAGCCCTTAATTAGAAACTCTTTTAGCCTATCTGTTGCCCAAATACGGAATTAGGTACCCCTATGAGACTTAACGCGATAGCCTACTGAGATTATAGTCTCGAGGTTGTAGTGATCTACTTGACGAGCAACCTCTCGAACCCCTTCTTTTTGAACTATCCGGAAATTCCGGACAGTTGAATCTTCAGAGAGTTCTCCTTCCTTGAAGATATTTTGAATGTGCTCAGAAATTGTTCTTTTATGGAGATACAACTTATGTGATATCATGGATTGCGGATGGCTCAAAAAGAAATGGAAAAAGACAAAGAAGTTCATTAAAAAACACAAAAAAGCCCTCATTTTTTTAAGTGTAAGATTTATACTTTTACAAAGCGGATTGCCTTTTTAGGGAAAATATGCTAATTCATCCTATAGTTGTAAAAGAATATAAAATTGCAGGTTATAAGAAATGGATTATCAAAAAATAGAGTCCCTTTTAGGAGATAAAGCCTCTTTTTTACTCTCTCATAAATGTCAAACAATCCCAAAAAATTATCTTCATCTTCCAGGCCCTGATTGGGTGGATCGCATTTGGGGAAATTCAGACCGTTCTATTTCTGTCTTGCAGAATATGGAAACGATTCTCTCTCATGGACGTCTTGCTAAAACGGGGTATTTATCTATTTTACCAGTGGACCAGGGCATTGAACATAGTGCTGGAGCCTCTTTTTCTCCCAACCCTCTCTATTTTGATCCTGAAAATATTATTCAACTTGCCATTCAAGGGGGATGCAATGCTGTTGCAACAACTCTTGGCTTTCTTGGGAGTGTTGCCCGTAGATATGCTCATAAAATTCCCTTTATTTTAAAGCTTAATCACAATGAGCTTCTTTCCTATCCAAATAGCTATGATCAAACCCTTTTTGCTTCAATAAAACAAGCCCATGAAATGGGGTGTCGTGCTGTTGGAGCTACCATCTATTTTGGATCTTTTGAAAGTCGACGTCAGATTATTGAGGTTTCTCATGCTTTTGAAAAAGCTCATGAGCTTGGGATGGTGACGATTTTATGGTGTTACTTACGCAATGCTTCTTTTAAAACAGACAAGCAAGATTATCATACAGCAGCTGATTTAACAGGACAGGCAAACCATCTTGGGGCAACGATTCAAGCAGATATTGTGAAACAAAAACTTCCCGAATGCAATGGAGGATTTAAAAACCTTAAATTTGGGAAACAAAATGTTAAGATGTATGATGAGCTTTCTTCTGATCACCCCATTGATTTGACACGCTATCAAGTTGCCAATGGTTATATGGGCCGCGTTGGCTTGATTAACTCAGGAGGAGCCTCAGGGAAAAACGATCTGCAGCAAGCTCTTGAAACAGCCATTGTCAATAAAAGGGCAGGAGGAATGGGACTCATTTCGGGAAGAAAAGCCTTTCAAAAACCGATGAAAGAAGGGATTGAAATTTTGAATGCCATTCAAGATGTTTATCTTTGCCAAGAGATTAAAGTCAGCTGAAAGGGGCTGCCTTGAACTGAGATTTTTTGAAAGAAATTCTTAATTTTTTCGAAAACTTGATTGGGTTTAAGTTGACATCATTCGTTGAAATTAGGCGACTTAAGATAAATCAAGTTTTCGATAAAAGAAGGGCTTAAGGTAAAAAATTCCAGGTTGCAACAGCCCCTGAAATCGGATCCATTGAGATTTTTTTCGAAAATTGTGAAAGGTGCAAATTCACTAGACTCTTGAGAGCAAAAGGAGATGCGACAATTTCTTGGATTTTCAAAAAACTCTTGCGCACGCCTTTTCGAAAGAGGGGACATGCGAAATGGGGGTTAATGCTCCCAAGGAAAAGGAGACTTTGGAGGGGGAACCTTGGATTGATCATCCACAAAACTCCCAATTGTTCCAAGCACTTGTCCCCAAATGCTTTTGTTTGGAGGGAGAGCTTTTTGAGCAAAGAGTAAAGCAAGTTTGGAAGTGACAGCTCCTTTATCAATCTTGATGTTTCCAAAAGGGCCTTCGAGAGGAATTTGGAAGACATAGTTAGGGTGTAGATTCTTTATTCCAAGGGCTTCTTCTAAACTTTGGGCGGTTAAGCCAAGAGTGATTTGAGCAAAGCGGTGACGGAAGTTAAGACTGCCCCAAAGAGCGATTTGGTAAGCGTGATTGAAGAGAATTTCTGTTCGATCTATCCATAAAATCCCTTTGTTAATTTGAAATTCAAGAGGTGCAAACCAAAGTTCAATCAGATTCTGATTGTGCTCTATTTTGAAAATCTCACCTAATTCTAAAGCATTTCCTCTATTTTGACATAGCAGACGCCCAAAGTCGATTTCTCCATGAGAAAGGGTTGTATTTTTAATATGTAAATTTTGGATTGGAACCCTAAAATTTTTATAAGAAAGCTTAAGAGAAATGGGATGTTTCATAGCGGCAATTTTCAGTCCACTATTTAAGTCAAGCTGCTTATTCATTTGAGGAGTGATAGCAATTGTGGCGTTTAGGGGTTCGTCTAGAGAAAAAATTCCTTTTTTTACCTTTCCTTTTAAAAGGGTTTTGCAAGCTGAAGCATTAAGGTCGATGAATATTTTTCCATTTTCTTCGATTAGGCAAGTAGCATTGAGAAAATTTCCTAAAATTGCCGAAGGAGCTATTTTTGAAGAGGTCTTGAATTGATAAACTGCATCGAGAAAGAGAGTCGGAAAGTGGGAAAAAGTGAAGTTGATAGAGGTTGTGATATTTTTGAAATCAATCGCCCCTTCTTTGGTTAAAAAGTTTTGAATATGCCCTTTGCCTTCAATTTTTCCCTCTTCTTTTTTTTTCTTATAAAGAGCAACAGTTCCATCCATTTCAAAGAAAAGAGGTTCCTTTATAGATTGTTTTTTCAATTTTAAATCAAAATTGCTTAGCTCACTTTTTTCCCTTTTTTGATTTTCTTTAAAGACGATGGATTCAATGTCAATGATAGTATTGAAAGTAGAAGGATAGAGATTCCAATGAATTTTTGGGAAAAGAAAAAAATCTTCTTCTTTTAAAGGGAGAGAAAGTTGATCAAAAGAAACATGGATTTTTGAATGGCCTTTGATCTCATAAGGAAAAAAGGAGGTTTTTTTCAAGCCTTTCCATGTTTTATAGGCATTTAGGCTTTTTTCTGAAAGCTGTAGGTTGATGTTGAATGGACTTCCTTTGTTTTTGAGTTTTAAAAAATTTTTCTTAAGGTTAAAGGCTCCTTCTATCTGGAGGTAAGAGCTGCTCAGATGGGTTTTAATTTCTTTGTTCTCGTTGTTTTGCGTTATCTCATAAAATGCATTGATCTCTGGGCCTAAAATAGAGGAAAGGATTCCTTTCATTTGGAAGAAGGTCTCTAAAGTTTGGGAGGAAAGATGCTCAAGATCGATTTTGAGATAAGAAGGAGATTCAAAAAGATCGGTAGGGGATTTTTCATTTTTAAGTAGAAATTCAATATGTCCGGTCTGATTTTTATGCGTTTTAATATCCACGTCACATTGAAGGGAATTTTTTCTTTTTTTCCCATTTAAATTGAGCTCAAGATCGATATTTTCTAATGAAAAAGGGGGGGAGCCTTTAACTGAAGGAATCGTTTGAAATTCTTGTATGATTCCATAGGCTTTAAGCTCTAGCTGAGAGAGATTTTCTTTCTTTAAGGGAAGGACTGCTTTTTTAATTTGGAGTTGCAATTGAGCTTTTTCCTTAAGAAGGGGAAAAAAATTCTTTTTTTTGAGAAAGGGATTTAGAGCTTGAGGCTGAATGGGAAAGGCTATTTTTAGAGGTTTGTCTAAAGTCAAAATATGATCTAAAACTTTTCCTTCCATTTTAAGGCGCCATTTTTCTCCTTGAAGGGTAAGAAGAAGAGGGGTGATTTGAAAAGTGTTTTCTAAATAGATATCCCCTTCTGCAGAAAGATTCAAAGGGAGGGGATTGAAAAGCCCTAGCCAGTGCTTTTTTGGAAAAGAAATTTGAGAAGAGATGCTTAGAGAAAAAAGGTCCAAGGACTTGCCTTCTAGAGCTCCTTGTAATGAAGAGCTCAAGATTTTTTCCCCTACAAAGAAAGTACTTAAATCGATTGGAGAGGTTTGGAAATCACATTTAAGCTGCATCTTTTTCCATGCGATCCCCCTTTTTTCTAAGGGTAAGTGAAAAGCATTGACTGTGGCTTCAACTTTAAAAGGGGAAGGAAAAAGAAAGGTTTGTTTGGGCATTGCAAGATAGGTGAAAGTAAGTGGGGCATT
>JANQJX010000088.1 GCA_028281425.1 Simkania sp. | reverse complement strand
AAGAGAACAGGTCGAATAAAGGGGAGAAATTTTTGTGCGTGGAATGTGGCTATACAGGGAATGCCGATCATGTTGGAGCATGAAATATTTTAGCCCGAGAGCATCGGGTGTGAGCCTGTGGAGAGAATGCGTTGGCAACCTCTATGAAGCAGGAACTAGTAGGAAGCAGCGATGTATGCTTAACTCTCCAAAGTGCTGTTCAAGCACTAGGGAATCCTCTTCGTTTACGGAGAGGAGGATGTCAAAGATGAAGTTTAAAAGAATTGTTTTTCTGTTGCTGTTGGGGGTCAAGTGCAATTCTTATAAAGCGTGTAAAAGGACGGATCCAAAAAGGAAGAGCGCTTAATTTTTCTTCAATCGATGTTTTTAGAGAGAAGGAACCAAAGTATTTTTGAAATGTAAAAAGAGAGATCCCTTCTTTTCTAGGTGCTTTTTGATAGATTTTTGGATTGACTGATGGGGGCTTAAAACAAAACCATAAAAGAGGATCCTCTTCTTCCCAAGTGAGCGGAATTTTTAGACCTAAATTTGTCAGATAATGAGTCATTTTGAAAGCAATTTTTTCTTTGCTTTTTCTTGCTTTTTCTTTAGAAGCCCCCAAAATCACCAAATGATCACCGAGTTTAAAAAGCTCATCGATCATTTCTTTCCATTTTACATCATTTTGGAAGGGATAAATGGCAATGACAAGGTCAAAATGTTCTAAAGTATTTAAGTCTTTTAAATCGAATAAGTTTAAATTTTTTTTGAGATGGATGAAGGGGTGATAAGGAGAAGGGGAAAGGGGATTTTCTGTTGCAATGATTAAAGTGTGCTTTTGATTTTTATTTTGGAAGGACAAGGCGGTTTCTGTTTCTCCTATTGTTAAAATCGTGATGGGGCGACTGTAGAGTTTAAAAATTGGAGCTATAGCTTCAGAGAAATTTTGAGCTTGTAAAGTCCAAGAAAAAAATAGAAGAAAAATAATAAGAAAATGGATCATGATGAATTCCTATGTGGATTTTAGTCTATTTTGTGGCCGCAAAAAAGGCTTGGACAGGCTTTGGCTTGTGGAGTGGGGAGAAGCCCTGATCAGCATGCCCCCGTTCCATTCAAGCTTGTATTCAAGCATCCTGACACCTGTCAAAGGTAAAGTAAAATACATAGCAAAAGGGACGATAAAGTGCAGAGGTTAGGTAGACTTATGGAAAGAAGCAAAGTCTATCTGACTATCAGAGA
>JANQJX010000079.1 GCA_028281425.1 Simkania sp. | reverse complement strand
AGTTATAAAAAAATCAAATCTTTTTTGAAATAAACCCCTCTCGTCCAAACCGCTTGAAACTCCTCTATTGAAAGGGCTTGCCTTTCGATTGAGATTTTTTTCGAAAGTAGATAGAGAAATGCGGGTTAAGCTTGGTTTTTTCTGTTTGAATCAGGAAGAATGGCTTTTTGAGAAAAGAGAGTGATATTTAAAAGGAGAAAAACCATCCATGTTAAATGGTGATTGAGATTATGATTTGACCCTGCAAAAAAAAGAATATGGATGAGTCCTAAAGTAATCACCCGATTAGAAAAAAGCTCTTTTTTAGACATAAGATGCTTAAAAAACACCGATTTCAATTGATGAAAGTAGTTGAGAAATAAAGAAAGAAGGAAAAAAAGAAGGCAGATAAAACCAAACACTCCTAATTCGAGTAAAAGCTGTATATAAACATTATGCATGTAAAAGAGGGTTCCATATCCTGTTCCAAACCAGGATGCTAAATCAAAGCTTTTCATGCTCTCTCCCCAATGCGATAGTCGAATTTGAACAGATTCAGATTGATAAAAAAGAGCTTTAAAGCTACTTATAAAAACTTTTAATAAAAGGGGAAAATAATAAGAGACAAATAGGAGTGTGATGATAGAGAAAAAAATGATCGTAAAAAAGAGTTTTCTGAATTTGAATGAGGTGCAAAAGAGATACATCATACTTATGACAAAAGTAATGTATGCTGATCGAGTTGTTGTCAACAAAAGAGCCATGAAAGCCAGTAAGAAAAAAAGATAAAGAAAACTTGTTTTGAAATTGATTTCTTGGATTATTGTACTTTTTTCAGCAATGAGAAACGTTAAAATAGAACAAACGAAACTGGCAACAGTCCCATATTCATTGGGATAGGATCCGGGAGAAAAGCGCAAAAACCCATATCCGAATTGGGTGATCACTGAAAATCGTTGAATCGTCGCTAATGGAATCCATTGGAGGTAAAATCCAATAAAAAAAAAATACCCAACGATTAAAGAAATAAAAAACCCATATAAATAAATCTTAATCAGCCGGTTTTTTTGCATAGATGGAATGGAGTTTCTTAAGTAAAAAGCACTTCCAAATACGAAAAAAAATTCAAATATGAAAAGCAAAGCGCGTTTTAAAGGAATAGAAAAATCCTCTTTAAATTCTGCAAAATAGGCAGAAATGAGAAGATAAAAAAGAAAAGGTAAAAAAAGGCTCAATATCTTAAATTCTCTATGGTACAAACGTCCCAAGAAAAGGGGAAAAAAACAAAGAAGAATATAAAAAGCCCGAAACTGATAAGGTAACAAAGAAGGGCTTAACAAAGTTCCCAAAGGACCTAAAAAAGCAAAAAGATCAATCAAAAAAGATGGAATTTTTTGAGGGTAAATTAAAACTCTTAAGCTGATCATAAAGCATTCATTTACTTTTCAATATGATTGCTTAGAGTTTTTGCAATTTGAAACATATCAATAGGCTCTTGACTTCCAAAAACTTTGGAGAGTTTTTCATCTGGGATAATAACGCGTCCATTATTTGGATCTTGAAGTTGATTTGCTTTGATGTATTCCCATATTTTTTTTGTTACCTCTCCTCTTGTTAACTCTTTTTCTCCTACAACAGAAGTAAGTTCCTTGGAAAGCTTTTTAGTTTTTTGTCTCGAAGTGCCTCTCTTTTTTCCTTTTTGTGTTTTTTTAACGTAGGCTGTTTTAGGATGATTTTGATACTTTGTTTCTAGTTGGTCTATTGCATTGACAATAACATCGCAATCAGGGTAGTTGGAGCAGCTAAAAAAGGTTTTGCCAAAGCGGCTTTTTCGTGCCCTGATGGTTCCATCGCATCCAATTGCAGGACAAGGAGGAAGGTTTTCGAAGACCTCTTCCCCTTTTTTGGGAATACTTACAGAACCATTACAGTCAGGATAACGAATGCATCCGAGAAAAGCTCCAAAGCGACTAAAGCGAATTTTCATTTGAGAGGAACATTTTGGACAAAGTTGATCCCAATTAAAATTTTCTGAGTAATCTTCTTTTTTAAATTCAAGAGCCTCAATTGGCACTGTAAATTTACAATCGGGATAATTAGAACACCCATAAAAATATTTATTGCGCGCCCAAATTTTTTGCAGCTTTTCTCCACATTTTGGACAATTGATATCAGTCATGATTTTGGGAACAAAAGCTTCTTTTTCTGCCTTATCAATCATAGGAGAAAACTTTGTCCAAAACCCTTTCACAAAAGTCTTCCAATTTTTTTTGCTTGAAGCAATGGCATCGAGCTCATCTTCCATTTCAGCAGTAAACTGAATGTCCATAATCATTGTGAAATGTGTTTCAAGCATTTGGGCAATGATTTTCCCCAATTCTGTTGGTTTGATCGTAAGCTTCTCTTTTGTTGTATAAGCACGCCCATGAATTTTGTTCATGATCGAAGCATAGGTTGAGGGACGTCCAATTCCTGATTTTTCTAATTCTTTTACTAAAGAGGCCTCTGTATAACGATGGGGGGGTTTTGTAAAAGATTGAATAGATTTGACATCTACACATCTAAGAGAGGTTTCTTCCTTAAGATCGGGAAGAAAAATGTCGGTTTCATTCTGGAGTTTTCCTTCACTATCTTCTTTTTCTTGATAAACAGCTAAAAAACCTTTGAATTTGATTCTCGATCCATTGGCGCGTAGCTCCATTTTTTTGTCTGTTTCAATTCGATAGGAAAGCGTATCATAAATTGCTGGATTCATTTGAGAGGCAATAAAACGGCGCCAGATAAGAAGATAAAGCTTATATTGATCATGCGTGAGATAGGGCTTAATAAGATCGGGAGGATGACGTAGATTTGTGGGTCTGATGGCTTCATGGGCGTCTTGAGCACTTTTTTTGGACTTGTAATAGCAAGGATTTTTTGGAAGATAAGCATTCCCATAGATTTCATCAATGAATGCTCTAGCTCCATGAATGGCTTCTTCTTCTACGCGAAAGGAATCGGTTCGCATATAGGTAATAAGACCTTCTATTCCTTCTGATTTGAGATCTACTCCTTCATAGAGACTTTGAGCAATACTCATGGTTCTTTGGGCAGAAAATCCGTAGTGACGGCTTGCTTCTTGTTGAAGAGTTGATGTGATAAAAGGGGGAACAGGATATCTTTTTTTCTCTTTCTTCTCTACTTTGCTTATTTTATATGAAGAGTGTTTTAAAGCAGTTACAACTTTATTTGCTTCAATTTCATTTGGAATAAGATAGACTTCTTTTCCTTCTACCTTTTCTTTTTCGACTTTTTTCCCATCAACAGCATAAAGGGAAGCGGTAAAAATTTTTTCTTTAGGATCAGAATTGAGTAATACTTGGATATTCCAATATTCAATAGGGATAAAAAGATCTATTTCTTTTTCTCGATCGACAACCAATTTTAAGGCAACAGATTGAACGCGTCCTGCAGATAAAGACCCCCCCCCACTTCTTTTAATCCGCCTTTGTAAGATCGGAGAAATTTTATACCCAACAATACGATCAAGAAGGCGACGTGCTTGCTGAGCATCTACTAGAGAATGATCGATTGCACGAGGGTGCTTGAGGGCCTCAGTAACGGCATTTTTAGTAATTGCATTGAAAGTGACTCGTTTGATTTTGGATCCTTTGGGAAGAATAGCAGCAATATGCCAAGCAATTGCCTCTCCTTCACGATCGGGATCAGGAGAAAGATAGATGATCTCACATTCTTTTGCTTTCTTTTTGAGATTTACAATGACCTCTTTTTTGTCAGATAAATTTTCATAAATCGGTTCAAAATTTTTTTCTATTTCAATTCCAAAACCTTTTTTTGGTAAATCACGAATATGGCCGACAGAAGATTCAACCACAAAGCCTTTCCCTAAAAATTTTTTTAGAGTTTTAACTTTTGTAGGTGATTCAACAATAATAAGGTTTTTTTTCATTTTCAGCGATGAGTTACTTTTCGAGTAAATGGGGATTGCAATTTAAAATCTATAAAAAAATATTTTCCCTTTGCTTCTACTTGGAGAAATGCTTTATCTTTTTGTTTTGTATTTTTTAAAATACAAAATAAATACTATCAGCAGCGCGTTTTTCCCACACGTAGCTTTTAGCCTACTCATAGAGAATCATTTATTTCAACCCCTGATCTCAAGAAAAAACTCTTAGCTTAAGCCCTCTTGATTCCACCTTTAGCCCCTATTTTCTATGAAAACAATTTTTTTTCTTAACCCTCAAATTGCTCCCAATTTTCTCTATAGCTCCGTACCGGGCAGGCGCCCTGAAAAGACTATAAGTCACTCACCTTACGCAAAAGAACGTTGAAAGATTTTTTTGAAAGGGGGACTTTTTTTCTGATCACAAGGAAAAAAAATGACTCAAGAAGAACTGCTAGATATTGATACAGATGATCTCATCAGCCAAAATAAATACGCAACTGCAAAAAGAAAGTCTCAAAATTTAAAGACATTAGAACTCAAAGATCATGAAAAAAGAAAGGTGGACTTAAAAGACCTTTCTTTTCCTGTAAACCTCTTGAAGAAGGTATTCAAAAACGAAGATGGCTCTACAGGAGAATGATCTCTTGTGAC
>JANQJX010000059.1 GCA_028281425.1 Simkania sp. | reverse complement strand
TTTCCACGCATATTCAAAATCATAAGCAGTTAAAGAATCCCCATTTGACCATTTTGTAGGACGCAAGTAAAAAGTATAGGTCAAGCCATCTTCTGAAATTGTATACCTCTCAGCAACGCCTGGAAAAATTTTTCCTTTCTCTCCCATCTGCATTAAACCTTCATAAAGCATCGGAATAATTAATGCACAAGGTTGTTCATTCCCAACACGAGGGTCTAAAGAACGGATAGGAACACTGACGCCCAATTTGACATATCTCTTTTGATTTTTATTCTTATGACGTGCAGTGCCACATCCTACAATACAAAATAGAGATGCTATAAAAATCCAAATCATCTTTTTCATTCTTATTTCTCCTTTCCTATTTAAACGCTCTCATTTAGGGGCCTGCCTTGAACTGGAGAATGATCGTCTAGATGATCTTTTCTCCTTAGGTTTTAGATAAGTCGCATTTCCTTTTGCTCTCAAGAGTATGTGAATTTGAACCTTTCACACGATCCGAACAATTTTTCAGTTCAAGGCAGGCCCTTTAGGACAAAATCACGATCCTTAGCCCATAAAATCTGCATGCTCTGCTTTCAAAATATTCTAAAAACTTCTCGAAGAGAGCAAAGGGTTACAAACCTTAAGTTAAGAGAATTTTTTGATACCAATAAAAAACAGCATAAAAATACAGGTTAGAAGGATCATTTTCTAAGCACAATGTTTCTTCTATTTTACTCCATTCAAATGAACGTCCTTTGAGTAGAAAACATCAACCTCATTGATGAGATTTCCAGAAAAATTAGCGTCAGGAAATAACCAAAATGTGATTTCCTAAACAGACTTTCAAAGAAAATTTATATACAACCCGCATTCAACAAAATTGTAAAATCATGGGACCGCTTAAAACCTGAATTTTTTGGTTTTTAACCAAAGGCTTTACTAGTCCTCTTCAAAAAATCTGACTCTTTTCAAAAAGTCCTAGACGTTCGTATATTTAAAGTTCAGTTTAATTAAAAAAAAAGAAAATATAAAGTTTTTTTATTTTTCATTGCGGTCTTTCGTTTTTTTTCACGGTTGGATTTATCAAAAATAGGAATTAATTTTCAAAGTAAGCACGACTAAAATCAATTTGATCGATCATTGAAAAGTTCACCCCTTTCAATTTGGGACTTTTTATATAATGGTTTAAAGGGAAATAAAGCGGAATGATTGGAAGCTCTTCCATTAAAAGATTCTCTGCTTTTTTTAATAATTCTTGCCGCTTATCGTGATCCACTTCCTTATCAGAAAAGTCAAGAAGTCTTTGATATATAGAATTTTCCCAAAAGCTCATATTACTAGGAAGAGATTTTGTCCGAAATGTTCCTAGAAAATAGATGGGATCATAGAGCCATGAGACCCAACTCATCATCCCCATTTGATAATTTCCTTTTGAAACTTTTGTAAAAAAAACAGGCCAATCCATTTTATCAATTATGACTTCAATTCCTAAAACTTCTCTCCATTGCTCTTGAAGAGCTTGAGAGATTCTAGATGAGATCGTTCCCGTCGCAATATTGAAAGTCAAAGAAGGAAAGTTATCTTGAGTATATCCAAGCTCTTGAAGCGCAAGCGTAAAATGGTTCTGTGCTTTTTCCCTAGAATCATTTTTAAAGTAAGGTTCTTTTTGAAGAGCTAATTTTGAAGGTAAAATCCCCAGAGCAGCCTTTTCTCCTCCTTGTAAGATATGTTCCACAATTTTTTTACGATCTAAGGCATAGGTTAAGGCTTTTCTTAAATTTTTATTATTTAAAAAAGGATCTTGTGTATTGATAAAGATCCAAGAAATTTTAAGGCCCTCTTGTGTCTTTAACATCTTTCGGTGTCTTTTGCTCGAACATATTTCGCTAGGAAGGGAAGAAAAAGGTTTTCCAACCCAATCGATCTCTTTTTTTTCAAAGAGATAAAAAGCTGTCATTCCATCTTCTATCACACATAAGTCAATCCCAGGTAAACCCACCTCTTTTGCATTCCAATAGTTTTGATTTTTCCTGACGCTAAGAGTATTTCCTTTTTTCCAATGTTTTAAAACAAAAGGTCCATTGGAAACCCAATCTCTCCCTGAGCACTCAGCCCAACATTTATTTTTAAGCTCTACTTTTTTGCAAATAGGCATATAAGTTGAAAAAGTTGTCATAGAAAGAAAATAAGGAGCTGGGTGTTCTAGTTCTACAACGAGTGTTTTTTCATCCAAAGCTTGAATCCCTACTTCATCTACTCCTAACTCTCCCTTGACGCATTTCTCAACATTTTTTATGACATAAAAGTGAAAAGACCCTACTTGAGCAAAGCAAGGGTCAATCGATTTTTTCCACGCATATTCAAAATCATAAGCAGTTAAAGAATCCCCATTTGACCATTTTGTAGGACGCAAGTAAAAAGTATAGGTCAAGCCATCTTC
>JANQJX010000057.1 GCA_028281425.1 Simkania sp. | reverse complement strand
CCCCGCAAGAAGAATGATAAATTTTTTTTGATAGGGTGGGTCAATTTTCGACCGTTGGAACCAGGGGAAAGTGGGTCAATTTTCGATTGTTGTTGACATCCCTCACAAATGGTATACATTAACTAGCATTTATTTAATTATTATTTTTTCCTTCAATGTTTTATGTAAGGAATCTAATTTTAGAAAAGGACAATTTTTAATGTAAATATTCCCACATATATTTGCATTTAAAGCAGAGAAATATTTCAACAAAGGGAGGTCTTCGATATAAACGTTTTCACCTACATTTAGGCTATTAAAAGAGAAGGTTTTTTCATAACACTTTTTAATCTTTAAATTCTTTCCTACATTGAGATTCATTGATGAGTGAAAAGCATCGAGATTCAACTGCTCAACTTCAAAATTTCCTTTTATATCTATGACTCCGCAGGGAAATTGAAAAAGATGGCAACCTTTCATTTTACAATTTCTTCCTACTTTTAAATTTCTAGAAGGGAGAGATATGCTACGAGGTGTTAAAATATTAAGATCTTTACCTACTATTAAAGCACAAGAGGTGAAAGAGAGTGGGTCCTGAAGCTTGTCATGAATCGTAAGATTTTCCATTATGCTAACATTGAAATTTATATAATTAAAAGATTGAATCCCCGAAAGATTCATGTTTGCTACTTTTAGCAATATATTTATCTTTGTCTCCTCTTCGTTTTGAAAAAGATTCAACACTTTTATCATTGTATGTTTTCCATAGCAGGTTAATTCTTTATTTAAATTGTTAATGTTAATAATTTTAATATTTATATAGTCTTTCCATGTTTTACAAACTCGTCTGCTAACAAAAAAACTTTTCGTATCAAAAAATGACATAATTTTTTTAAAAACATCTTTTTGATATAAAACATCCAATTTGTTTAAAGGAAAAAAATCTTGAGCTGTATTTTTTTTTAATTAATAAGTTATTTGTTATTAAAGACATAATTTCCTCTTGTTTTTTCTATTTTTCAAAATAAGCTGAACGGAAATCGATTTGATCAGTTGGAGATAAAATCACTCCTTTGAGCTTTGGATGCTTCATATAAGATGTTTTTAAAAAGCAAATAGGAATCACCGGCATCTCTTCAATTAAAAGCTCTTCTGCTGACCTCAAAAGCATACACCGTTTTTTTAAATCGATTTCATAATCGGAACGATCGAGAAAATCGCGGTAATTAGGATGCTCCCAACAACTCATATTAATACTTAGAGACTTTAGACGAAAGGTATTGAGAAAATAAATAGGATCATAAAGATAAGAGACCCAATTCACCTGTCCAATCTGATAATTTCCTTTGGAAAGCTTTGTAAAATGAACAGGCCAGTCCATTTTTTCAATTTCCACTTCAATATCGAGCACTTTGCGCCACTGATCTTGAATTGCTTGACAAATTTTCACTCTTTCTATACGTGTATCAACATTGAGAATAATTTTTGGAAATTCTTTTTTCTTAAGCTGAAGCTCCTGAAGGGCAAGCTTAAAATGATGCCTTGCTTTTTTATGATTTCCATCTTCAAAATAGGGTTGATTTTGAAGGTCTAAACCCGAGGGAAGGATTCCTGTAGCTGGGGTTTCTCCTTTTTGCAAAACATGCTCGGTAATTTTTTTGCGGTCGATTGCATAGGCAAGAGCTTTTCTTAAATTTTTATTATTTAAAGGATAAGCTTCTGTATTGAGAAGTATCCATGTAGTTCCAAAACGCTCTTCATTAAAAAGAGATTGTTTGACTTTTTTATCACACAAAACTTCGGTTGGAATCGCTTGAAAAGGATTTCCAAACCAATCGATTTCCCCCTTTTCAAAAAGATAAAATCCTGTCATTGCATCTTCTAAAACATAAATCGTAATTCCAGGTAAAATCACTTCTTTTTCATTCCAATAATTAGAATTTTTAACAAGAGTCAAAAAGTCTCCTTTTTTCCATTCTTTTAAAATAAAAGGACCGTTAGAAACAAAATCTTTTCCTGCTCGACTTGCCCAATCTTTATGCTTAAGATCTATTTCTTTATGGACCGGCATATAGGTAGAAAGAGTTGTAAGAGATAAAAAATAGGGAGCGGGATGTTCTAGTGTGACAACAAATGTCTTTTCATCCATGGCTTGAATGCCCACTTCATCAACATTTACCTTCCCTGTAATACTTGCTTCAACATTTTTGATGACATAAAAATTATAAGCCCCTCCTTTAGCAAAACGGGGATCCACCGATTTTTTCCACGCATATTCAAAATCATAAGCAGTTAAAGAATCCCCATTTGACCATTTTGTAGGACGCAAGTAAAAAGTATAGGTCAAGCCATCTTC
>JANQJX010000053.1 GCA_028281425.1 Simkania sp. | reverse complement strand
CCTCAACTAAATTCACTAAATCCGAAATGCGCTGGAATGGATATTGGTGCTAGTGAAATTTTTGTTTCTATATCTAAAAATTCTTCAAAGCAAGAGGTTCGATCTTTTTCGACATTTACAGCAGGTTGAAAACGCATGTTGAAATGGTTGCAAGAAAACGGAATAGAAAGCGTAGCCATGGAGTCCACCGGGGTCTATTGGATCGCTTCTTATGAGATGTTGGATGAAGCTGGGCTTGAAGTTTTGTTCGTTAACGCACGTTTTTTTAAAAATGCTCCTGGGAGAAAAACAGACGTACAAGATTGTCAGTGGATTCATCAACTTCATTCATATAGACTATTAAGAGGATCTTTTCGACCCGTTTTTGATAAACTCGGCCTAGGAGTACATTCTATTTCGTGTCATAGAGACTTTTTTTAGGGAAAAAACAGACAAAAAAAGTGCAGCCCGAGCTGGAGGGAAAACCTTGCCTAAAAGTGCTGACAAGGAAAAAAGAAACTCGAACTGCACGAAGCTTAAGCCAGTAGTAGCTTAACTCTTGCAGTTACTTAAATCTAATTTTTACCAAATTAAGAAAATTAAGAAAAGTTAAATCTAACTTTTTTTATCAGCGGCAGGAAAAAGAGAGACATGATAAATTAAATGGCTATGTGGAAAACCATCGAAACACATCCTTTCATTCAAGAGCTTAAAAAAAATTTTAGCTCCTCCTCTGCTCTTTTGCTTGAAAAGCTATGGGATAGCCCAAAAGCACTGATCATATTGCTTGCAAGTCATTGTTTAAAGAAAAATGTTTTAATTTTAACAGAAGGAGAAAGACAAAGTCATCTTATCGATGATCTTTCTTACTTTTCTTCTCTCCCTCTATTTAATTTTCCCTCTTGGGAAACATTGCCCGGTGAAAAAATTGCTCCAAGCCCTGATATCATTGGGAAACGTTTTGAGATTTTAGCAACCTTATCTATGCAAAAAAACCCTTTTATCGCTTTAGCTCCTCTCCAAGCTTTATTGCAAAAAACTCTTTCTCCTTCTTCTTTAAATACATTCATTTTAAAACTTCAAAAGGGACAAATATTTCCTTTTATAACTCTTTCCAAAACACTCTCTCTTCTTGGATACAAAAGAGAAGCCCTTGTAGTTGATAAAGGAGAGTTTGCCATTCGGGGAGGAATTCTCGATATCTTTCCAATCTCTTCTGCCCACCCTTTCCGTCTTGATTTTTTTGACGATGAAATCGAAGAGATTCGCATTTATGATCCTATTTCTCAAAAATCCATTGAAAAAACAGAAAAAATTCTCATTTTCCCAGCAAAAGAACAACAATTGCTCGAAAAAAAAGATCCTAAAGAACTTGTCTGTTTCACTCACTATTTGGGTGAAGCTCCTCTGATTATTTTTGATGATTTACTTGCTCTCGAAGATAAATGGGTCTATTTAAAAGAACTCCCAGGTGCCAAAGCCAAAAGCTCTTTATTTTTTACTTTACCTGAAATTTTCGATAGAATAAAAAAATTCAAAAAAATCTATTTCACCAAAGATCCTATTGCTTCTTTTCATCAAGACCTCCATCATCAAACTCCACCCTCCTCTTCAACAAACCTTTCTTTGAATGTTTTTGATCAAATACTCAAAGCAAAACGGCTTTCTCATCCTTTTTATTCTCCTCAAGCCATTTTTGGTGAGCCCAGTTCAGAAAAAATCAACCTTCAAAATATCAAAGAAAAAAGTTCTTTCTTCCAAATTCATTTTCTTACCGATTCAAAAACAGAAGAAAAAAGCCTTAAAGAAAAACTCTCTTCACTCTCTTTAGACGCAAGTGCTTATCACATAGATACGGGTTATCTCTCAAGCGGTTTTATCTTAGGAAAACTTGCAGTCATTCCTTTTACAGAGCTTACTAAACGTTATAAAATCCATCGAGAAAAATGGCGAAACACCTATCATACTCCCCCTTCCGAATTTCATCACATAGAAAAAGGGGACCTTGTTGTTCACTTTCATAATGGAATCGGTAAATTTATTGGGATTGAAAAACAAAAAAACCACTTGGGTCACTTTGAAGAATTTCTCATTCTCGAATATGCGAATCAGAGTAAGCTTTTTGTGCCTCTCACGCAATCTCATCTCATCACCCGCTATATTGGAACAGATCAAAAAAACCCCACATTAAATGCTCTTGGAACAAAAAAATGGCAAAAAACAAAGATTTCTGTCCAAAAATCCATTGTTGGATACGCCCATGATCTTCTCCATCTTCAAGCTAGCCGCGAAGCACAAGGGGGGGTTAAATTTCCTCCTGATTCTGAAGAGACGCTCCTTTTTGAAGCTGAATTTCCTTTTACAGAAACAGAAGACCAGCTCGAATCTATATCTGCAATAAAAAAGGACATGGAATCTGACAAAGCCATGGATCGATTGGTGTGTGGGGATGTAGGCTATGGGAAAACCGAAGTTGCTATGCGTGCTGCTTTTAAAGCAGTCGTCGATGGCAACAAACAAGTTGCAATTCTTGTTCCTACAACCGTTTTAGCCATGCAACACTTTGAAACATTTGTAGCACGCATGGAAAATTTTCCATTAAGAATTGGGGTTCTTTCCCGCTTTATTAAACCTAAAGAAATGAAAAAAAACCTTCAGGAAACAGCAGAAGGAACCCTTGATATCTTAATTGGCACCCACCGTATTATCAGCAAAGATGTGAAATTTAAAGATTTGGGTTTAATCATTATCGATGAAGAACAACGCTTTGGAGTCCGAGCAAAAGAACACTTAAAAAAACTCAAAACAGGCGTTGATTGCCTTACTTTATCGGCAACCCCTATTCCACGCACCCTCTATTTTTCTCTAATCGGGGCACGCGACATGTCGGTCATCAACACGCCTCCTCATGATCGCCTTCCTATTAAAACCATTTTGGCAGAAAAAGAAGATGAGCTTATCAAAAATGCTCTTATACGCGAGCTTGCTCGTAATGGCCAAGCCTACTTTATTCACAACAGAGTAGAATCGATTTATCAGGTCAAAGATCAAATGACAAAGCTCATTCCCCAGGCTAAAATAGGTGTGGTTCATGGGCAAATGAATGCACTTCAAATCGATACCATTTTTCATGCTTTTAAAACAGGCGAAATTCATATTCTCATCGCAACAACAATTGTTGAAAATGGCATTGATATTCCTAATGCCAATACCATTCTCATCAACCATGCCGATGCCTATGGACTTGCTGACCTTTACCAACTGCGGGGACGTGTAGGCCGTTGGAATCGTTCTGCATACGCTTATCTTCTCATCACTAAATCCCGCTCTCTTTCCGAACCTTCCCAAAAGCGTCTTCAAGCACTTGTAGACACTTCTGGCTTTGGAGGGGGGATGAAACTCGCTATGCGTGACTTAGAAATTCGAGGGGCAGGAGATCTTTTGGGAGTCAAACAGTCAGGCAATGTTTCAACGGTTGGATTTCATTTTTATTGTAAACAACTCAAAAAAGCTATCAATGCTCTTAAAAAAAATCAAATACCCTCTCTTTTTGAAACAAGAATGGACTTTCCCTATGATGCTACGCTCCCTTCTTCTTATATTTTTGAAACCCATTTGCGCATGGAAATCTACCATCGTCTTGGAGAGGTGAGCTCTCTAGAAGACGTTGAGAAGCTCTTTAATGAATTGAAAGATCGATTTGGACCACTTCCAATACAAGCAATTTGGCTCTATCACCTCACTCGAATTCGTGTTTTTGCAATGAACCATCGTTTGAGCTTACTTAAATTTGGGCCTTCTTCTTTGACGGTAGAACAAGAGACAAAAAAGGGCCTTGATAAGAAAGTGACCTTTCTCCCTCCAATCAAAAATCCAGAAGAATTGGAAAAGCAAGTGATTCAATTACTCACAATTGGATTTGGGTTATCCTAGCCCGCATTTCGCGTGCTACCTTTAAAAAAAAACTGTAGGCTATCCTATTTTTAAAGAAATCATAAAAGAAAACATTGTGACAACAATAAGAGAAAAACGAAACATTTGACGTGCCCATACACTTTCATTATCACAGCTAAAACCCTTCAAACAAAGCCAAAGCCAAATAAAACTAAGAAGAGCCATGATAATAAGATAAGGGTATTTTGCATATCCAAAAACCGTTAACATCAGTGATGCACTCATAAAAGCTAAAATATAAAAAAGCATCTGGACTTTGGTTGCATAAGTTCCCTTTTTAAGAGGTAAAACAGGAATAGAAGCCGCAGCATAATCTTCGATGCGATACATCGCAATCGAAAAAAAATGGGGCATCTGCCATGTAGCCATCATCACAAATAAAATGAAGGCTCCTATATCAAAAGAAAAGCTTGCTGCTAAATACCCAACAACGACAGGAACAGCTCCTGCAATACTTCCAATCAAAGTGGCATGAACCGACCGATATTTCGAAAAACTATAGATCACAACATAAATAAAAAATCCTAAGAGGGCAGTTATCAGTGCTAATAAATGTGTCAAAAAAGCTAAAAGAAAGGTTCCAAGAAAAAAGAGAAGTATTGCAAAAAGAATCACATTTCTAATGGGAAGCAATCCTTTGACAAGAACGCGATGTTGTGTACGCCTCATTTTTCTATCCATCTTTCGATCGATATAATTATTGAATACACATGCCGAGGCCATAATTAAAGAAAGACCTAAAAGAGTTGCAAAAAAAAGCTCAAAATCTATCTGTCCTTTAGAGGCTAAGAAAAAACCTCCAGAAGCAGTGATGACATTCCCAAAGATAATGCCAGGTTTCGTAAGCAAAAAATAAGCTTTGCTCTGAAACATTAGGTTGAATCTAAGTGATTGCTCTATCATAAAATAGCCTCAAAATTTATAATTTTTCATCTCTTTCCCTTCTATTTACAAGCTCCCATAAATCCAAAAAACAGCAGGTTTTTCTTTCAGTTCAAGACACTTCCTTTCAGGATTTTTATCTGTTTTATAAACGGCATCTTTTATTTCCCATGTTTATGAGAAGTACAGGCTAAAATTCAGATTGTGTAAAAATTTACATTGAAAGCAAATAAAAAATGAAGATTTGTGTTAAACAAAGGGTCTATTCAAAAACAAATTTTGAGTAAGCCCATAAAACAACACACCTAATAATGATTTTTATGAAAAAATATCTCTTACTTTTTGCTATCTTTTTTCTTTGCACGATAATGGCTTCATGTGCAAATGGCAACAAAAATGACTGTAATCATCCCGAATGTGGATGCGAAGATAAATGTGGTTGTAGCTCAGATTGCATCTGTAAATGCAACTCGTAAGCCTTTTTTTAATGCGTAGGAACTCTATCGACAAAACATGATTTCCGAGCCTTTTTTCATAGAAAGGTGGAGATGTACCTTTTCACAGGGTCCTATCCCCTATTTCGCATGCCACCTCTTTCGAAAAGGTGTCAACGAATGTTTTTCGGCCTGTTGCAAACCGAGGGATTTTTTAAAGAAAACCTGCTTAAAGTGGTTTTTTTGATCAAAAGGAGAACCGGAAGATGTGAGCAAATTGAAATGGTCAGTTTAGAAGATTTAGTTCCTCAAACTCATCACTCACGCCGTTTTATTGCGATCTGGTCTTTTAAGTTTGTAGAAAAACAGCTCAAAAAAATTGAAACAAATCACCCTCACTAATAAGGATATGGTCTTCTTCCCTTATTTAAATACCTATTGCTTCAGTCACTTTTCGGTGAACTTCTTGATCCATCAGTTGATTCGTTCTTATGACATAGTTTTTGCTTCAGATCGCAACAGGCCCAAAAACAGAGGATGTGAATTTTTCTAAAGTGAGCATGCGAAATAGGGGCTATGCATTCAACTCCTGTTTTTTAAGAAAAAAAGAGGAAAATCTCAATTCTTAGTTCCCGTATTGACATCCTCCTCTCCGTAAACGAATCGGAATACGTTTTAAGGGCTGTTTTTTGTCAAAAGCGTCTTTAAAAGCTTTCTTCTTAAGTCTTTTAACTTTTGCTGAAGAGTTTGGGAGGGAAGCTC